>JAPLZW010000020.1 GCA_026394835.1 Candidatus Wolfebacteria bacterium | reverse complement strand
ATTGATGTCCACTTACTAGATAGCGATGTGAGGGCTTCTTCATTTGAACAGATTCTATCATCATCAAATAAGCTAAATTTATTCTCAGTTCCGGTAATTTATATCATACCCGTGACTAGTACCAGTGCTGATATGGCAACTCGCACCGTTGCTATTAACTACGCAAAATCAAGCGGACATGGGCTTTGTATTCGGATTGATAAGTCTCACTTAGACGAAAATAACATCTCCTCGCACATTGCTAATTTTATTACTGATAATAGACTTAATGTTGAGAACGTTGACCTACTCGTTGATCTAGGTGTTATCAGCCAGGATACAATCGTAGAAGATATAGTAAAAAAAATTAGTCAGATTCCTAACTTGGAGAAATGGCGCTCATTTATTGTATCTGGGGGCGTCTTCCCGAAAGATTTAACAAAATTCATACCAGGAAAAGTACACGAGTTAGATCGATTAGATTGGAAGTTATGGAATTCTCTCCAAAAAACTACTTTATCGCGCACGCCACTTTTTTCAGATTATACAATTCAGTGTCCCACATTTGAACGGATCGATGCTATTGGTAGTGTAAGTGTTCGATATACTGATGATGATAAATGGTGGATATTTAGAGGTAAAAAGCCAGGAATTGTTAACCCAAAAACAAAAGAGAAGGGGCCAGGACGAGAGCAGTATATAGATCATGCTAAGACGCTCACTGGAAAAAGTTTTAGCAAGTTCTACAAAGGGGAGAATTATAGTTTCGGCGATGCGGAAATTGCAAGAATTGCTGCGCCCAATAATAAAAAGCCGGGGAGTCCGGCTACGTGGCTCACTATTGGTATTAATCACCACATCACGCTAGTTGCACGTCAGTTCGCCAATTCTGTCGAGAAGAAAGCAAAACACTCCTAACATGTTTTTTTAACATCTTAAGCTCAATTGATCCGGCGAGTCGCTGATACACCACTTCTCTAGGTTTTGAGCGGATACCTTCTGCCTTACCAAGACTTTCAAGTTTATCGAGAGCTTCTTGTCTCCACAATAATCGCGCAATTGAAACAGCGTGCTGTGCAGGATTATCTTTTGCTTTTCTAATTAAATTGAAAAAGACAACGCCATCATCGCTTACGTGTGCCGTTTCTACTCCCCACCAATCAGGAATCATTTTGAATGCGTCAATAAGATGTTTGCTACCAAGAATAAGAGTAACCTGATCAAAAATAGCATTATATGCTTGCACCTGTTCTGGCAATCTCTCAAGAGTATCGCGATCGCTCTTGATTTCATAGCCGTGCATTATGCCGTTTATAACCGCAATATCTATTCTGACGCTTCCATGCTGAACGCCTAATTCATCGATTATTCTCAATTCCTTATCCTTTGCGTGTTTCTTTTTTAAAACTTCTTTGAGTGCGGACCTTATGATCAAATCGTTTGTAGAGAGAATATTTTTTGATTTTTGTTTCTCAATCATAAAGATTTAGATCAGGTGTTCATTATCACTTTAATTATATCACAGATTAAAATATAATGGTATGAAAAAAGCTCTTTAAAAACTGGCGGGGATAAACTTCCTCCCACTTTTCTGCAATCATGCTAAGTCCCTTTTATCCCCCTCCGCAGTTGCTCTTAAAGGCATTTGCGGTGGGGGTTGGTATAAAAGGTCGACAGCCCTGATTAATAGAAAATAAGTTGAAGTAATCATATGAGCAAGAAAATTACTACTCATACGGGAGAGAAGGCGCCTGTGTCTGGTCAATACCAGCCTGCAGGCACCAAGCAGGAGATCACCTTATCAAAAGGTGATCGTGTGCCTCCATATCATCAAAGAGCAAAGTCATTTGTTCTTGTTGATAGAACGAAGCATAAGAAATAATCTTTCCCGTTCCTCGCCAGTTTTTAGGGAGTTTTAAATTAATCAATCCAATCAAGCGGCGATTCGTGGCGGAGCATTTTGACGGCCGCGTCCATTTCGTAAGAGTGCCAGCCGTTCAGAATAACGGTTCTAAGTTCACGCGCCGCTCGGAGCCGCGTATAAGCATGATTTACAGAAGGTGTTTTAATTGATATTCTAAAACTATGCAAAAAATAACTACACGAATATTTATTTACTCATCAATTGCTTTCGGGATTATCGGAATATTAATAGTTTTGTTGCTACCTGACGGGCTCGCAAGCGATTCGATTCTTGGTATGACATTAAAGAAGCTTCTGTTTATGGCGGTTTTTATCATATTGCCCTCATTTGCGTTAAGTATTGCCGGTAGGTATCTGGGCGATAAGTCTTAACCAACAAAAGACGCCCCTACGGGCGTCTTTTTTCTATGCAATAGTTTTTACGAGAGATGCTTGGAAACGAGTTTTGTCATTTCAAACATATTGACGACTCCTTTCCCGCCGAATACTTTTTTCAAGCTTTCGTCGGCGTTGATGTTCCGCTTGTTCTTCGGGTCTTGGAGGTCGTTTTTCTTGATATATACCCAAAGCTTTTTGACAACCTCCGACCTGGGCATTGGACCTTTGCCGACTACCGCCGCCAGCTCCGCGCTGATATTCATCGGCTTCATAAACGCAGAATTGCTTTTTTGTTCCATATAATTGTTTATTAATTTATTCGGGACGAGGACCTTTATATAACTATACCTAATTTGTTAATAAATTAACTTTAACCATGGAAGGAACAATTAAAACCCTTAAAGAACAGGGATTTGGGTTCATCACCGTTGAGGGCGACCCAAAAGACTTATTCTTTCACAAGAATGAGCTCAAGGGCGTAAACTTCGAAGACCTCAAAGTCGGCGATAAAGTATCTTTCGAAAAAGCTGAGTCTGCGAAAGGACTGAACGCCGTGAATGTATCCCGCATTTAATATCTCGGGTAAATACGAAAATATCCTCCGACTTAGGTCGGAGGATATTTTTTTGTGGGAAGATGCTATAATTGAAACATAAAATTCATTTGGAGGGACGAATACAGCGTGGGAGTTGAAATTACAGACGAGCAGCACAAGCATTTTTTCAATATCGCGAACGAACTTGCGGATTTTTCCATAGCCACGGTTTGAATTAAAAATATTAAAATAAACACATGGAACAAAATCAAGTGAGGCATAATATGGTGACAACGGCTTTTGAGCTGGATGATTACCGCATCATTAAAAATATCGGAATAGCGAGAGGGATTATCGTCCGGTCGAGGTCAATATTCGGAACTATCGGCGCCGGACTCCAGACGATTTTCGGCGGCAATATTTCTTTACTCACGACGCTTTGCGAAAAAACCAGGAGTGACGCTTTTGACTTAATGCTTACGCATGCCGGAGAGATGGGAGCGAACGCGGTTATCGGCGCGAGATACGAATCAACGGAAATTATGCGGGGCGTGACCGAAGTCTTGGCTTACGGAACAGCGGTCGTGGTTGAGTTGAAGAAGTAGGAACAAAGAAATAAGAATAAAACAGCTCTCCGGGGCTGTTTTATTAAATAAAAAATTGACAAATTAAACTGAATCTGCTCTTGCCACTTTCCGAACCAACCGCGGCGAAGAATGTGTTGATGCCGTTATTATGGAGGTGGTTCTTGCCCGAAGCAGTGAGAAGAAACAGGCGCAGCCACGACGCCCGATCCGCGGCAGAAAAAGGATTTCTTCCTTTACTGCCGCTTTTTTTATTCTCCCAGAAATTCGTAAATCGCGCACTTGCCGATTTCGGGAAGTACGCCGCCCGAAATACCGGCATTTATCTTATCGAGATCCACGTAAGAGCTTCTGCTTGCGTAAGAATAAAGATATCCGCCGTCGATATAAGCTATCGGGTTGGCGTTTTGGTCGTAAACGTAATTTTGATTTTCGTCAAAATATCCCAGCCGGTTGTTTTCATTATCGCGGATATAGTTGCCGTCGATATAGCCTACTACATCTCCATTCCGGCGGATTTCATTTCCTGCGATATTTACCATATTTATTTTCCCGAATTCAGGACCGCGCGGGTTAAGGGGCCTACGCCGCCAAATGCTTCGATATTACGCGCTATTTGATAAGCTTTTACCGCGGCTTCGGTCAGGATTCCGAAGTATCCGGTTGGTTCCACTTTTAGATATTCTAAAGCAACCAAGCGTTTTTGAAGTTCGGTAACCGCTTTGCCACGCGCGCCTTTCATAAGCGGGGCCGTAAAAACATAATTTGAAGAAGAAGTTATTTGGGTTAGTGATGGATTTATGATTGTTTGCGAAGACGAAGGCGTTTGTGGTGTTGCTATGGCAGTGGAAGTTACTTGAGAAAATGTTATTAAAGAAGAAAATGCTTGAGCTTGCGGCATAACCATTTCGGCAGAAACCGACATGCCTGTGCCTGCGGCGTTTGACGCAGCCACGCTGAAAGAATAATAAGAACCGTTTGTCAGTCCGGTTATAATGGCGCTGGTCGCGTTCGCAGTTGCGGTCGTAGAACTGTTCAGTCCGTTAAAGATTACGTAATTTGAAACTGTTCCTCCGTAAGACGGCGGCAGCCAGCTTATGGTTGCCTGGTTATTTCCCGATACGGCTTTCACGTTCCTCGGCGCTCCGGGTTGGGTTAATGTTGACGTGCTTGCGCTTGCCGAAAAAACGCCGGCTCCATAACCATACATTGCGGCTGCGTGGTAATTGTAAATTGCGCCCGGAGCGAGGTTCGTGTCTGCGTAATTCGTAGCGGTGGTGCTGGTATTGTAAACTATCATGTAGAAGCCGTTGCCGATTCCGTTTTCCCGTTCAATTCTATAGCCCGTGAAAGCCGCGGCGTTTTGAGGCGCGGTCCACGATAGATTGATTTCCGTACCCGAAACCGGAGTCGCTAAAAGGTTCGTCGGCGCCGCCGATATGGAAATATTGGGAGCGTTTTGGGTTGTGGCATAACTTGGCTGGGAGGGCAGGCTCGCTCCGTCGTTATTTACTGCCGAGACGCGGTAATTGTAGGTCGCGCCCGGAGCAAGATTGATACTGGCATAAGTCGTGGC
>JAPLZW010000033.1 GCA_026394835.1 Candidatus Wolfebacteria bacterium | reverse complement strand
CAGCCGCCGCCTTCGTCGGTCCCGGCTCCAATAATCCTCCTGCCGGCGACCCTGCCTTTTGGCAATGGCAGATTTCCGGTTCTAATGTTTACTATACCGGTGGCAACGTCGGCATCGGGACGGCTGCGCCGGCGCGTACTTTGGATGTGGCTGGCGAGGGTAAATTTGGAGGGACAACTATTGGTAATCTTTATCTTTATAACGCAAGTAATGTGTTGGGTGCGCAAATTGCTGGTGGTGGCGGGGATACGTATTTTTCATTAAATGGCGGCAACGTCGGCATCGGGACGGCGACGCCGGGATTTGCATTAACCGTTGCTGGTGGCGTGAGCACGCAAAGCCAATTTGTTATCAGCGGTGGAAATAATCGCATAACTAATAATCAGGGCGATGCAGACATTAACTGGACTACATCTGGAAGTGGTGCCGATATTTATTTTAGAACAAACGGAGCGGAACGAATGAGGATAGCAAATGGCGGCAACGTCGGCATTGGTGTGACGAATCCGGGCACTCGTTTGCATGTGGTGGGACAGGATGGAATAGCATCCGCTTTGAGAGTAGACGGAGCAGCAAATGAATGGTCAACGGAGTATATTGGCGCAAATGTAACGAGCCAATCGTATGGCTTGGATATAGCAGCTGGAACAAATTCAACAGACTGGCCATTATATGTGAGAAGCCGGTCTGGAACTTTTTTTGCTGGTGTTCGTGGAGATGGCAATGTCGGCATCGGGAAGACAAATCCCGGCACTGCCTTGGACGTAAACGGCACCGTGACCGCCACGCAGTTTGTGGGAGGTGGTGCAGGTCTTACGGGAGTTGCTAATGTAACCTCGTTAGCGGGAACATGGACTGGTTTGAATTATTTTGTGGGGAATTGTGATACGGGATCATGTAACAGCCCTGCGCTTATGGTGTATTCAACCGGAGGCAATGGAGCAACGATGAGCTTCCATCGTGGCGGAGTTTATGCGGTTAACTTTGGCCTTGATTCCGATAACGTGCTTCGAATTGGCGGTTGGTCTGCCGCGGCAAATCGCTGGCAACTTGATATGTCGGGAAATGAATACCTTGCGGGAGTTCTCTATCCCGGCAATATCGTCACAGGAGCAGCGCAATCAACTTGGTATCTCTCTTCCCATACCACTTGGGGTCTCTATTCCAATACTTCGTTTGATGCTCAGGGTTTGTATGATGCGGGTAACAGGGTTTATTCAGCCGCAAATCCTGTCGTGGTTTCAGGGTCCAATTTCGGCGGAGTGTATCAGACTGGAGGCTGTGGTGACGATCCTGTTATTAATCCTTATACGGGTGACTATTCTTGTCCTTCTGGTTTTTCGGCCTATCAAATTCCCTGCGGTGTTTATATATGTTATAGATAAGGTTGTCCCGGTTAACTAATTAAATTGTGTAATATCTCAAATTTTAATAACATAACTCCATGAATAAAAGCACCACTCTCATCATTCTTGCCGTTTCTCTTATTATTAGCCTAGCCATCGGTTTCGGCTCCGGATATTTGGTCGGACAAAAAACCACTGCCTCAAATTATCAGGCGCAAATTGAAAAAGCCAAAAAGTTTTTTCCCTTGATTCCGGATGTGCGTTCTGTCTCGGGTGTTGTAAAAAAGATTTCCGGAAATGTAGTGACTATTGAAATGCCGGCTTCCGCTAACCCCTTTGAAGATTTGCCAACTACTCGTGAAGTGGCTATAACCGATAAAACAAAAATCGTAAAAAGCGAGCCCAAAGACACAAGGGCTTACCAGGAGGAGATAGCAGTATATCAGGAAGCGCTCAAAAAAGTTCAGCGCCAAACAGCCCCGGCATCAACAGGCACGGCGCCGACTACCCCCGCGGCAATGGCTAATATGCCGGTTCCGCCCATGCCTTTCAGCGAAAAAGATGTGAAACTTTCCGATTTGAAAGAAGGTATGCAGATATCGGTCCAGGCTGGCGAGAATATCAAAACAGCAACAAAATTCGAAGCCGTAAAAATAACAATTTCATCAATTGCCGCCCCGGCCGTCGCTCCATCGGTCGCTCCGGCCGCCCTCCCCAAACCCTAAATCTTACGAAGTTGAACTTCGTAAGATTTATTTAGGCTTCTTTTTATTCAAGCGATACTTCTTTTATTTCTTCGAAGTCCATTTCCTTAAGCCATTTCTCGGTTTCCTTCTTGTAATTTTGGGGTCCTTCAAAAAAATCATTGAGGAATTCTCTCTGGGTTAATGACGGGAAGTTTTTCTTTCCGATGTAATCAAGAAAGCTTGACCAGCGGTATGATTCCAGGAATTCCATTGCTGCCGCGTAGTTTCGGATTCCTTCGGTCCGCCATTTTGAGAATTTAAGATCAAGAGGATTCAGGTGGATATAGTAGGGGAGATGAATAAGGTGGGCATCATCTTTAATCAATATTGCTTTAAAGCGTCCCTGGAACAAACTCCCCGCTCTTTCGTATCTTTTGTTAAAATAGTTTGTGTACCCGGTGCCAAGTTTTTGCATAAACTTAACAATGCCGCCGTCAGACTTTTGCCTCAAAAGCAGATGAAAGTGATTCGGCATCAATGAGAACGCCAGGATCTCAACGATTAATTTTCGCGGCTGCCTTTCGTCCTTAATCCTGTCTTTATCAATCTTACGAAGTTGAACTTCGTAAGATTGGATTGCGGGCAATTTGTAATAGATATTTAATGCCGGCGTCTCATCGTTGAATTCGAAAAGATTGTGGATAAAGCGGAAATGATCTTGATCGTCTAAGAAAACAATTCTTTTGTCCACCCCTCTGTTATAAATATGATATACCTGATTATTTAAAAAAGTCGGTTTTTGCATAATATTATCTTATCACCAAATCTTACGAAGTTCAACTTCGTAAGATTTGGTTTTTGGATTGATATGGAAACGATTTTCCTCTATTCTTGTAATTATGTTGCAATCACAGCTTTTTACAAAAACAAGAAGAGAGGCGCCGAAGGACGAAGAGTCGGTTAATGCTCAACTTTTAATCCGCGCCGGATTTATAGACAAGACCATGGCCGGAGTTTATTCTTTCCTTCCTCTGGGACTCCGCGTTTTGAGAAAAATCGAAAATATTATCCGTGAAGAAATGGAAGCCGTGGGCGGACAGGAAATTTTAATGCCCGCGCTTCAGCCAAAAGCCAATTGGGAAAAAACCGGCCGCTGGGGGAAGATGGAAGACCTTTTCAGATTCACGAGCTATTACACGAAAACCGATTACGCTTTGGGGCCGACCCACGAGGAAATAGTTTCACCTTTGCTCAAAAAATTTATTTTTTCCTATAAAGACCTTCCGGTTTATGTTTTCCAGATCCAGGACAAATTCCGGGACGAAGCTCGCGCTAAGTCGGGGCTTTTGAGGGGCAGGGAATTCGTGATGAAGGATTTGTATTCCTTTCACAAGGACGAAAAAGACCTGGGGAAATACTACGAAACCGTAAAAACGGCTTATTTTAAGGTTTTTGAGCGCTTAGGATTCGGTAATTTGACTTATCTGACCTTCGCTTCGGGCGGGACTTTTTCAAAATATTCGCATGAGTTTCAAACCTTATCGGACGCCGGCGAAGACACGATTTATATTTGCGATAAGTGCCGTGTGGCGGTAAATAAGGAGATCATCAAAGAACAGAAGGTGTGTCCGGAATGCGGCAGCGAAAATTTGAAAGAAGAAAAAGCGATTGAGGTCGGAAATATTTTCAAGCTGAACACGAAATATTCCGAACCTTTTGATTTGAAATACCGCGATGAAGACGGCGAAGAAAAAGAAATTTATATGGGTTGTTATGGAATCGGCCCAAACCGGCTTATGGGAACGGCAGTGGAGGTTTCTCATGACGATAAGGGAATCATTTGGCCGGAATCAATAAGCCCGTTTAAAATTCACTTGCTTAATTTGGGAAAAGATGCCGAAAAAGAAAAATGCGACCAGCTCTATTATAATTTACAAAAAATCGGAATGGATGTATTGTATGACGACAGAATTGAGGCGGGTCCCGGAGAAAAGCTTGTGGATTCGGATTTGATGGGTATTCCATGGAGGCTGATTATAAGCGAAAAAACTCAGGATAAGATAGAGGTTAAGAGGCGGGGAGAAAAAGAGATAAAATTGGCAAGTGAGAAAGAATTGGCAAAAATACTTCAATGAATTTATTTAAAGGATTTTACAACGACATTGGTATAGATTTGGGAACCGCGAATTCCTTGGTTTACGTAAAGGGCAAGGGAATAGTGATTGACGAACCTTCTCTCGCGGCCGTGAACAATAAAACCAATCAGGTCTTGGCCATCGGCGCGGAAGCAAAAAAAATGGTGGGGCGGACACCTTCACACATTACGGTTGTGAGGCCTCTTATTAACGGAGTCATTTCCGATTTTGAAATGACGCAGGAAATTTTGAGGTATTTTTTCAAGACAGTAAGCAAGAATCATTTTTTCGGCTATTATCGGGCGGTTGTCGGCGCGCCGACCAATTTGACTGAAGTAGAAAAAAAATCCGTTGAGGATGCGGTGCTTTCCGCCGGCGCGGCCAGAGCTTTTATTATAGATGAGCCGGTAGCCGCGGCTTTAGGAGCGCGTCTGCCGATAGACGAACCGATTGCCAATATGATTGTGGATATCGGCGGAGGCACGACAGACATTGCCATTATTTCAATGGGAGGCACCGTGACTGCCAGAAGCCTGAAAATCGCCGGAGATAAATTAAACGAAGATATAATCAGATTTATAAAAGAAGAGTTCAGGATGGCCATAGGTGAGCCGACAGCCGAAGACCTGAAGATTACCATTGGTTCGGCGTTGCCTATTGAGGAGAGGCTTGAAATGCCTATCCGGGGCCGTGATATGACGACCGGCCTGCCGAAAGAAGTGCTGGTTAAGGGCACTCAGGTTAGAGCGGCTATAAGCAAATCATTGCGCCAGATAGTAGAGGCCGTTAAGGAAGCCATTGAAGTCGCTCCGCCGGAGCTTGTTGGCGACGTGTTGCGCCAGGGGATTTATCTTTGCGGCGGCGGAAGTCTGCTTAAGGGAATGAGCCAGCTGATTGAAAAAGAAATTTCCGTCAAGGTTCAGGTGGTTGATGACCCCTTAACTTGTGTCGTGAGAGGCGCGGGCATTGCCGCTGAGAATATGGAAAAGTATTCATCGGTTTTTGCGACAGCGTTGAAGCCGATGGAGGTGAATTTTTAACCGGTCCGAATAAATGAGAAATTATATTATTGTAGCCCTCATAGTTGTTTTAGTTTTCGTCACTTATTTTACGGATTTTTTCTTCGCGCGCACCGGCGGATCAAGCGAGGTTGAAGCTTTACGCCAGGAAAACCAGGACCTTTTGGCGCAAATACAAAGATACGCAATGCCGAATTTCAAACAATCGGATTTGGAGCAGAAATCTATTTCGGCCAGGGTTTTTTCCGTGTATCCGTTTAACGTCAAAAATCTTATCACTGTTGATATTGGAGAAAAGGCGGGGATCAGGCCGTCAATGCCGGTTGCTTCAAACGGCAATATTCTAATTGGAAAAGTGAAAGATGTTTATTCCGAAACCAGTGTCATCCAAACGGTGTTTGATCCCGGAATGCAATTGTCGGTGAGAATAGGGAAAGACCAGGTTGATGGATTTTTTCAGGGCGGCAGCGAACCCAAGATAACGCTGGTTGAGAAATCAAAATCGGTCGGCGTGGGCGATTTTGTCTATTCCGCCGGATCGGATTTTCCTTACGGCCTTAAAATCGGAGAAGTATCCGATATCAAAGAAAGCTCAGCCGGAATTTTTAAGGAGATAGGATTGAAAATGCCTTTTAATATTTCGGAATTGCGCGAAGTGAACATTCTTGTCGGCAATTGAATATTTTAAGATGAAAACAAAAACGATTTTCAAATTACCGGCTTTGCTTATTCTTGTCGGGTTTTTGAGCGTTTTACAAACAACGGGATTTTTAATTTTTGGGATAAAGCCGGACTGGGCGCTGTTTGCGGTAATCGGGGCGTCTTTTTTTGTCTCGGGCGTTTGGGATGGCCTTTTGATAGTCGCTTTTTCGGCTCTTTGCCTTAAATTCGGATCCGGGTTTGAAGGAGAAATACTTTTATTTTCAGCCATTGCCGGGATTGCTGTTGTTCTGAAAAAATATGTTCCATTGTACGGTATTTTAAACAGCGCGCTTTTCACTGCCATAGGCACTGTCGCTTTTTATTTTTTTACGGATAAAAACCTTATTATTTCATTAACCTTTTTTAAGGAGCTGGCTATGAACATTATTCTGGGAATGGCGTTTTTTGCCTTGCTTCATTTTCTATGGCAAAATAAAGGGAGTATTCGCGAATAACGCTAATTTTTATTTAATAATGCGAATTCGCGTTATTAGCGATTACTATATTATGAAATTCTCTTATACTCTCTTAAAACAATTAGTCCCGGCGATTAAAGGCAAAAAAGAGCTGATTGAAAAACTCGATTTTTATCTTTTTGAAGCCGAGGACATGGGAGGGGATGTTTTAAATATTGAAGTCCAGCCAAACCGTTTTTCCGATGCCGCGTCCCATTGGGGTCTGGCAAGGGAAATTTCCGCGATTTACGGGAAAAAATTCCCTATTCCCCAGCCGAAAAATTCCATAGCCAAAAACAAGAATCTTTTCAGGGTTTCGGTAAAAAATAAGAATTTTTGTCCTCGCTATCGGGCGCAATATTTTGATAATGTCCGGGTTAATGAATCTCCTCAATGGATGCGGAAAATTCTTATGGATTGCGGCTTGCGGCCCATTAACGGCATTGTGGATATAATGAATTACGTGATGCTTGAGACTGGCCAGCCCCTTCATGCTTTTGATTACGATAAGGTGAAAAATATAACGGTGCGACTTGCGAAAAAAGGAGAAAAAATAAAAACTCTCGACAATAAAGATTATGTCCTTAATGAATCAACGCTCGTTATCGCCGATGATAAAAAACCCATAGCGATTGCCGGCGTGAAAGGCGGAAAAGACGCGGAGATAGATAAAAATACCACGAAAATAATCGTAGAGGCGGCTAATTTTGACGGAGCGAATATTTATAAAACATCGGGATTCCTTGGGTTGAAAACAGACGCTTCAATCAGATTTTCGCATAATATAAATCCGGAACTTACGGCGCTGGGCTTGAACCGGGCCGCAGAATTATTAAAAGGAGTCGCGGGCGCGAAAGCGGGTGAAATTTGCGACGTGAATTCCGTGAAACCCGGAAAGAAACTGATAAAAATCAATTTGGGGAAAATAAGCAGCCTTATCGGAGTGGATTTTGATTTCAAAACCATTAAAAATAACCTGGATGTCCTGGGGTTTGGCATTAAAATTCCCGCAAAGGGGATGAGCCGGTATCCGGCTCCGGAGTTTCTGGTTGAGCCGCCGTATTTGCGGCAGGATATAGAAACCTGGGAAGATGTCGCTGAAGAAGTCGGCCGGATTTACGGCTTGAACCGCGTGAAATCCGCGCCGCCGAAAATCAGCCTTTCGCCGTCGGGATTTGAGGATAAAATCGTTCTTAAAGATAAAATTCGCCGGGTTTTGGTTGGGTTCGGATTATCCGAGATTTATAACTATGCTTTTATCGGCGACAAAGAGCTTTCCTTAAGTTCGGTTTGGAAGGATGAAGTGATAGAACTTGAAAATCCGATATCAAACCAGGCGAAATATTTAAGGCCGAGCCTCGCCGCGCATCTCCTAAAAAATATTGAATCCAACTTCCGGTTTTTTGGCTCTTTTAAAATTTTCGAAATCGGAAATATTTTCTGGAAGGAAGACGGGAAATATAGAGAACAAACAAAATTGGGAATGGTTTTTGCGTCGGAGAAGAAGGAATTATTTTTTGAATTGAAAGGCGCAATAAGCGAGCTTTTCAAAAAGATCGGCCTGGTTGATTATTTTATGCCCGAAATCAACGGTAAGGGCGATTGGCTCAGCGGCTTTACGGATAATTATTTGGAAAAAGACGGGACTGTTCAGATAGAATCAAGCGGCCGAGTTTTTGGATATCTCGGCAAGGTTAAAAACAACGCGGTATCCGGCTCGGCGGCTATGGCGGAAATTGATTTGGATGAGTTGTTGAAATTGGTTGTTGAAGAACACGAATATCTGCCTTTGCCGAAATACCCGTCGGTTATGAGAGACGTTTCCGTCGCTGTTTCCGATTTTACGAGGGTCGGCGATATTATGCAGGCAATCCAAGCGGCTAATGAAAAATGTATCGATGACGTGGATTTGATAGACGAATATAAAGACAGCTATACATTCAGGATAGTTTTTCAGGCAAATGACCGGACATTGACCGACGAAGAGGTGAATAAAGAAATGGCGAAAATAGAAAAATTGCTCCAAAATCGTTTCAGGGCAACTATCAGATAGAAACGGCGGCGTGGGTTTTATCGATACTCCGGAAGCTGACTTTTTCGGGGTCAAATCTAAGCTGGATTGAGCCAATCGGCCCGTTTCTGTGTTTTGCTATAATAATCTCCGCGATATTTTGTTCTTCCGGCTCCAAATCCAATTTGTCCCGGTCTTTGCGGTAAATAAACATAACCACATCCGCGTCTTGTTCTATGGCGCCGGTTTCGCGCAAATCCGAAAGCCGGGGGATTTTATGGTCTCTTTGTTCCACGCCGCGCGAAAGCTGTGACAGGGCCAATATCGGCACTTGCAGTTCTCTGGCAAGGGTTTTGAGTCCGCGGCTGACTTCCGTCATAGCCGCTACCATATTGTCGGTGTGCGTCCGGGATTGGATAAGCTGCAGATAATCGACAATCAGAAGATCCATGCCGTGCTCCATTTGCTGGCGCCGGGCGGACGACCTGATCTGGATAATATTGGCCGAAGCCGTGTCGTCGATAAAAATCGGAGCTTTGGAAAGTTTGTCAAAAGAAGCCTGGATCATTTCAAATTCGTTTTCATCGCGCAGGCGGCCGGTCCGGAGTTTCCATAAGGGCACATTGGCTTCGGCGGCGATTATCCTGTCCACTATCTGGTCGCGGGACATTTCAAGGGAAAAGATACAAACTTTTACGCCATGTTTGATAGCCGCTCCTCTCGCTATATCCAGAGACAAGGCGGTTTTTCCCAGGGATGGCCTCGCGCCCAATACAACCAAGTCGGATTTTTGGAGTCCCGAAAGATAATTATCCAGGTCTTCGAAGCCGGTCGGGATGCCGCGCAAGCCCCTTTCACCCTGGTGGAGTTTTTCAATTCTTTCATAAGCGTCTTTCAGCTCGTCCTTAATCCAAACGAAATTCTGGGTCCGGGATTTTTGGCTGATGGAGAATATTTTCTGCTCAATTTCATCCAAGAGGTCTTCGGTGTCTTCTCTCGTGTCAAAAACTTTTTCGCTTATTTCCGAAGACGTTCTTATCAGTTCCCGCAGAACTTTTTTCTGCTTCACGAGTTTTGCGTAATAAGAAACATGGGTGGCGGTCGGAACGCTTGCAACCAAATCGGTGAGATACGCAGAGCCTCCGATTTCCGCCAGAACTTTCTGGTCTTTGAGCTTATTCGTGACGCTTAATATGTCTATGGGCTCTCCTTTTTCAAAAAGTTCAAATATGGTTTCAAAAATTTTCGCGTGATGGGGATTATAAAAATCTTCCGCATTTAAAACATCCGCCACTCTCACGATGGCTGACTTATCGAGCATAATCGCTCCCAGAACGGAGCGTTCGGCATCAATGTCTTGCGGGGGTAATTTGGGTTCCATAAGCCGTGTCTTCTATAACGTATCCTAACCTTTCCATCTCTTTCCGCAAGGCATCGGCTTTGATAAACTGTTTATTTCTTCTCAACTCCTCCCTTTCCTTGGCTATTTCTTCTATTTTGGCTGGTATTTTGGCTGTCTTCGCGGTTTTTAAGCTTAACCCTAAAATTTTATCAAATCCGAGAATAAGCCTTTTTTTCGCGCTGAAAGGCGTTTTTCTGTTTTTAATTATCTCCCAGACGATGGCAAGCGCCCTGGGGGTATTTAGGTCGTCGTTTATGGCCGCGAGGAATCCTTCTTCAAATTTACCGGTTATTTTTTTATCAGCCCTTATTTTTTTATTTTCTCCGGCGGATAAAAAGTTTCTCAGATTATTCAGCGCGTTATCAGCGGCTTTGAGCGATTCCATCGTGAAATTAAGCTTGGAGCGGTAATGGGAAGTTAAAACAAGATAGCGGAAGGCGAGCGGGTCAAAATTTTTATCAATGATATCCTGAAGGGTGTAGAAATTGCCGAGAGACTTGGACATTTTTCCTCCGTTTACGCTTAGATGTTCTCCGTGCAGCCAATATTTAGCGAGCGGTTTGCCGAAAGCCGCTTCGGATTGGGCAATTTCGTTTTCGTGATGAGTGCCAATATGGTCAACTCCGCCGGTATGGATATCAAAAGGCTGTCCTAAAAATTTGCGCGATATAGCCGAGCATTCTATGTGCCAGCCCGGAAATCCTTCTCCCCATGGGGATGGCCAGCGCTGAAGATGATTTTTAAACCGGCCAGCTGTTTTGAACCAAAGGGCGAAATCAGCCGGATTTCTTTTCCCGGGGTCTTCAACCACTTCTTTTCTGGCGGCGGTAATTTTTTGTTTTAACGACTTGCCTGACAGCCGGCCGTAATTTTTGAATTTTGATACGTCAAAATACAAAGCTTGGGGAGTTTCGTAAGCGTAGCCTTTTTTAAAAAGCTGTTCCGCTAATTTTATCTGGTCCGGCACATAGTCGGTTGCCGGCGCGATAATCCCCGGAATTTTGATATCCAGCTTTTTTAAATCGTCAAAAAAAACCTTAGTGTAAAATTGAGCGATTTCGGCCGGAGTTTTTTTACTAACTTTGGCTTCGCGGTCTATTTTATCTTCACCCGAATCGGCATCGCTTGTCAGATGGCCGACGTCAGTAATATTCATTACTCTTTTAACTTTGTAGCCATTTGCCGAAAGAACGCGTTCAAGGACGTCTTCAAAGACGTAAGTCCGCAAGTTGCCGATATGGGCGTAATTATAGACAGTGGGACCGCAAGTATATAAGCCGATATTTTTGGGTTTGAGCGGTTTAAAGATTTCTTTCTTGCGGGATAGGGTGTTGTAAAGTTTGAGCATGGTCTAATTGTATTATAGAAAGCTTTGTCGTCGCAATGGATAACATTGTTTAGCGATATCAATAAATAGAACTGCGCGCTATGTCTGTGTGTTTATTACTCATAACAAACTATTGACGATCGTCAATAGTTTGTTATACTTTTATGAATGGATAAAAAGAAAATTAGGCAATCAATCAAGGAGCTGCCGATTAATTTCAGCATAGCCGGATTGGCTTTGCTTTTGGGTCTCGGAGAAAGGGGCGCTATGGCTGTGTCGGAGATTCTTGCCGGCCCTCAAAGAGGCGGTCTCGCTAAGGGTCTCAAGAGGATATCTGATATGAGAGATTTTTGGGACTATTATGATGAATTAAAAAAGCTGAATGAGCCCAGCGCCCGCACAATACTCTGGAGGCTTCAAAAGAAAGGTTTGGTTAAAAAGCATGAGCAAAATTACGAGCTGACCGTTTTGGGATTGAATATCCTGGGGTCTTTAAAAGAGTCAAAATCCTTGAAGGAAGTGTGGGATGGCAAGTGGAGGATTGTTATGTTTGATATCCCCGAAAAGAAGCGTTCTGCCAGAAGTTGGATACGATGGGAGCTTTTATCTCTTGAGTATAAACCCCTGCAGAGAAGCGTTTTTGTCGGCAAAAAGCCTCTTGCGGAAGATTTTTACGAAGAAATACTTAATCGGCATCTGAATGACTGCGTG
>JAPLZW010000018.1 GCA_026394835.1 Candidatus Wolfebacteria bacterium | reverse complement strand
TCGGATTCAAAAACCGTCATTTTGGGTATTATTTTTGAGAGTAGCGGTTCGGGATGCTCCGTATAGGTATTTGATTTCATATCAAATTTGGAATAGTCAAAACCCTTATAGTTCATGAATTCCGAAAATATAAAATAGGTGCCTCGTCCTCCGATGAGGTCGCTGCCGTCCAAAAATACTGTTGGTTTTCCGCCGGGATATCTTTCCTTCATATCCTTGATCAGAAAATCAAGAGTGTTATTGAAATTTATCGGCAGGTATTTGTTATAAGTAAGGTAGTATAATCCGGCCGGCAGGGCATTGAATATCATAATGAAGGCGGTTAAGGCAAAAATTATTTTCCAAAAATAACCGCTGAATCCCCCCCTTTTAAAGAAGTAAATAATGGCCGGGATTGCGAAGGCGTAGGCGGGCAGAAGGTAGTACGTTCCGTACATATTTAAAGCTATGAGGGCGGCGGCGTACGCTGTCGCTCCCCAGAGCATTGAATCGAACAAGGGAATGGCCTCTTCTTTTTTTGAAACTATCAGAAAGGTTCTGTATAAAACAAACGGAATCAGAACCAGCATTAAAACAGGGTCGGAAAATAAAGCGTAATTTACAAAAATTTTCGCGATAGCCGAAATGCTGTGAGAACCTCCTTTCAGGATCAGGAGAGATTTGTGAGAATAAATGATTGCGTAATATAGGATGAGGTAGAGAGCGGAACTCGCTATCAGAAGGATATTTAAGATTTTAACTTTTTTATCGCTGCTTTTTCTCGAGAGAATAAGATAAAAGAAAGAAAACGCTCCGACAGCCGTGAAGCCGATTTCTTTGTAATAAATGGCGAGATTGGCGGATAAAAGCGACAGCCAGAAATATCGTATTTTGGATTTTTCAATAAATGCCCAATAGGAGAGTAAAAAACACGCAAAGAGGAAAATAAGATTTCTTTCCGGCAGCTGGAGCCGGAACCAGGAGATGGTGAAAGCCGGCAGGAGAGTAAGCGCGATGAGAGACCCGTAAATAAGCAGTTTGTTCTCCGGAATTATTTTTTTGAGGATTTTTACGAAAAGAAACGCAAAAATAATAAATTGTATTGCGTGGTAAAAAAAATACCAGAAGGGAGAGTTGGAGAAAAAACCGACAAAATTATACGTTTGATTAAAAACAAGGATGCGTATAGAACGATAAACAGGCCAAATGCTATTTTAATGCAATAACCCCGATTTCTTGATAACCATGAAATATTCATTATAATTATGCTATTATAAAATCGTTGTTTATTCAAATTAACCGCGTTAATTAAGCATCAAAACTACGAAAGTCACATTATTTATTCCGGTCATGAATGAAATCGACGGGTTGCGGGCAATAATGCCCCGGATAAAGAAAGAATGGGTTCATGAGATATTGATTGTTGACGGCAATTCCACCGACGGGACAAGGGAGTACCTGGAAGAAAACGGCTATCCGTTTATTACCCAATCAAAGCCGGGGCTTCTTATCGCCTGGTGGGAGGGGTTTATGGCCGCTAAGGGCGATGTCGTAATTCCGTTCAGCCCCGATAATAATTCCGTTCCCGAAGTTATTCCCCTGCTTATCCAAAAAATGGAAGAAGGGAATTATGACATGGTAATAGCTTCCCGTTACGCTCCCGGAGCCAAACACGAAGACGACGATATCCCTTCTTATCTGGCCAATCGTTTTTTAACCGGTCTTATAAATATCTTGTTCGGCGGCCATTATACCGATGCTCTGGGAATGTATCGCGCCTGGCGGAAAGATTTGTTGAAAAGCTTGGAATTGGACCGGAACAAAGACGATATTTTTGAGGTGCTTTTATCCATCCGGGCCGCCAAAAAAAAGATTAAAGTAAGCGAGATTCCGGGTGATGAACCGGCAAGAATAAATAAATCCGATGATAGCCGGGCATGGCCGGGTTTAATAGGCAAAATTCGCGGGGGATTGCTTATGCTAAAATTAATTTTTAGGGAATTCCTATTTTAGGAACAGAAATCTTTTATGAAGTCAAGCGAGTATAAGTTGATGGAAGAAAACCAATTCAATAATTGGTGGTATTTGGGCCGAAGAAAAATTTTGGAAAAACTTCTGTGTAAATACTTGTTGTCCAATCAAAAAATCGTGATTGCCGATGCGGGTTCCGGTTTTGGCGGGAATATTCCTATGGCTTTGAAATACGGAGAAGTTGTCGCCCTGGAGATGGATGAGGGAGCTACGGAGTATTTAAAAAAAAGATTCGGAGATTCAATCACGTTCATAAGGTGGAAGTCGCCCGATAAAATAGACAGAAAATTCGACCTGGTAATAATAACGGATGTTCTCGAGCATATTGAAGACGACAGGCAAGCCGTTTCGTGGATTTATGACCATCTGAAGCGCGGGGGTCATGTCTTGGTAACCGTTCCGGCCCATCAATTTCTCTGGTCGCAGATGGATGTCTTGACGGAGCATTTCAGGAAATATGGCCGGAAAGAATTATTGGGTCTTTTTAAAGACAAATTTTCGGCAAGAAAGATCAGTTATTACAATTTTTTTCTTTTCCCGGCAAAAGTGGCCATTGTCATTTTTTCTCTTATTTTGGCAAGTATTTTTCCAAATAAAGAAAAGAAATCCTATAACGGGACTCCGCCGGCGTTAATTAACGGGATATTCAAGCGCATCCTTTATTTGGAAGCAATACTTATCAATAGTTTGTCTTTTCCCTGGGGGGGTAAGCTTGGTGGCTGTTTTTCAAAAAAATTGATTTAAATTATGGAAAAAACATCAAAAATATATATAGCGGGGCACGAAGGCCTTTTGGGTTCCGCCTTGGTAAACAAGTTGGGGGAATCAGGATTCAAAAACCTGCTTTTAAAAACTGATTCCGAATTAAATTTATTCGACCAAAAACAGGTGGCTGATTTTTTCCAAAACGAAAAACCGGAATACGTTTTTATGGCGGCATCAAAGTCGGGAAGCATTAAAGCCAATATCGAGTATCCGGCGGATTTTATCTACGAAAACTTAATTATCCAAAACAACATTATTCATAACGCTTATCTGAATGGGGTCAGGAAACTGCTTTTTTTCGGAGCTTCATGCGTCTATCCTAAGGAATCTCCTCAGCCCATCAAGGAAGAATATTTTTTGACCGGCAAAATGGAAAGCACGAGCGCGCCTTACGCAACTGCCAAAGCGGCGGGAATTATGATGTGCCGGGCTTATAACAAGCAGTTCGGGACGGATTTCATCTCGGCGATCCCGGCCACGCCTTACGGTCCGGGCGACCGTTTTGACCCGGAATCATCGCATGTCCTTTCGAGCCTCATGAGAAAATTTTACGAAGCCAAAACCCAGAATCTGCCGGAGCTTGTTCTTTGGGGGAGCGGGGAACCGAAAAGGGAATTTATTTTTATCGACGACCTGGCCGACGCCTGCGTTTTCATTATGAATCAACCGACTGAATTCGATTTTCTGAATATCGGCGCCGGCCTTGATTTGACAATAAAAGATCTGGCCAATAAGATGAAGGCGCTTATCGGTTTTGAGGGCGAAATAAAATGGGATACGACAAAGCCCGACGGCGCCATGAAAAAACTGTTGGATACCGAGCGCCTGCATTCCATAGGTTGGGCTCACAAAACCGATCTGGAACAGGGTCTTCAGAAGACCTATGATTGGTTCACTGCTAATTATGGAAAATTCTAAATCCCTAAAAGAAAAATCCCTGGAGATCAGGAAGGCAACCCTGAATCTTTATCGCGCTTCAGCCGGTTTCCGCCTGGCGTCTTCTTTGTCCGTGGTAGAAATCTTGGTTGCCTTGTATTACGGAGACATCCTTAAATTCAATCCCAAAGACCCCCGTGACGAGAACAGAGACAGGTTTATTATCAGTAAGGGGCATGGTTCCATCTCTTTTTATCCCATCCTGGCTGATCTGGGTTTTTTCGATAAAGCCGAGCTGGATCGGATGTCCCAGCCGGGTTCTTTCCTGGCTGATATTCCCGATACCAGAATTCCCGGCTACGAGACCATAAACGGAGCCTTGGGCCATGGTTTGGGTGTGGCCTGCGGCGTGGCCATTGCCCTCAAAAGAAAAGAATCAGACGCGAAAGTTTTTGTTCTTATAAGCGACGGCGAGCTTTACGAGGGCGCGGTTTGGGAAGCCATAATGTTCGCCGGCCATCACAAACTTGGGAATTTGAATCTTATTGTTGATAACAATAAGCGGGCTATGATGGGGGATTGCAAAGAGATATTGGATTTGGAGCCTGTGGAGGAGAAATTCAAAGTTTTTAATTGGCGGGTTAAGCGCGTGGATGGCCACGATGTTGAAGCGGTAAAAATAGCGCTTGAAGAATTCAAGAAGGAAGATCAAAAACCCAAAGTTCTTATTGCCGATACCATTAAGGGCAAGGGTGTTCCCCAGCTGGAACTGGACCCGATGAGCCACATTAAAAATCTTAAAGAGGAAGAAGTTCTAAGCGCTTTGCAAAATTTATGCTAGATCTGAACCAGGACGCGAAAACTTCTTTAGGCGGAGCGGCTAAGGCTATGAGGGATGTTTTTATAAACGGCTTGTGCGAGCGGATGAAAAAAAACAAAAGGATCTTTTTCTTGTCCGCTGATTTCGGGTCGCCGGCCCTTGATAGATTGAGAGAGGAGTATGCGGATAGGTTTATTAATGTCGGCATTGCCGAGCAAAATATGATTAATATCTCGGCTGGCTTGGCGCTGGAAGGATTTGACGTTTACGCTTATGCAATCACTCCTTTCATAACCATGAGGGATTACGAGCAGGTGAGATTGCACTTGGCGATTTCTTCGCAGATAAGGCCGGTTAACGTTAATTTAATAGGAGTGGGAGCCGGTTTGAGTTATGATGTGGCGGGTCCGACCCATCACGGCTTGGAAGATTTGGCTATCATGAGGCTTTTGCCCAATATGGCGGTTTTCTCGCCGAGCGACTGGCGGCTGGTCGAAAAATTTATAGATTTTTCCATTGAAAATAAATCGCCGAAATACCTGCGTTTTGACAGTAAGCCCTTGCCGGAGATATACGAAAATCCTGATGAAGTGGATTTGAAAAAAGGCTTCCATGAATTGATAAAAGGAGAAAAAATAGCTTTGGTCTCCACGGGCTATATGACTCAGACCGCTCTTGCGGCCGCGAAGGCCGAGGGCGATGTCGGGCTTATTGATGTTTTTATGCTTAAGCCCCTGGATGAAGACGCGCTTTCTGAAACCCTGAAAAAATACGATTGCTTGATAACCATAGAGGAAGGATTTATCGGCAATGGAGGATTGGACGGTTTGATCCTGAATGTTCTCGCCGACCGTGGACACTGCGCTAAGGTGAAAAGAATGGGTTTTAAAGATAAATATGTCTTTGATCTCGGCGGACGGAAATATCTTCACAGATTGAACGGTTTGGACGAAGAAGGCATCATTAAAGAGATAAGCTTATGGAAGCAATAAAGTATCATTTAGCGGAAGATACAATAGACAAAAATGATATTGAGAAGCTTATTGACTGGCTTAGGAGCAACCCCCGTCTGACTAAGGGCCCCTTAACCCCGGTTTTTGAAAAAAAATGGAACGACTGGCTGGGCCGGCCTTATTCTGTTTTCGTCAATTCCGGCTCTTCCGCCAATCTTTTGATGTATTACGTTTTGCTTTTGTCGGGAGGGCTGGGTGACGACAGTCGCTCCGGCGATTCAGTTCGGTTTTGAACCCATAATGTGCGAAGCCGACCCTGACACTTTCGGTTTGGATTTGAATCATCTGGAAAAAATTTTGGAAAAAGAAAATCCCGGTACGGTTATAATGGTCCAGGTTTTGGGCGTTCCCCACAAAATGGAGAAAATAATGGCTCTGAAAGAAAAATACGGGTTTATTTTACTTGAAGATGCCTGTGCTGCCGAAGGTTCCAGCTATAAGGGGCAGAAAGTCGGCACTTTTGGGGATATGGCGAGTTTCGGCCTTTATTTCGGCCATCAAATTTCTACTATTGAGGGAGGCCTTATTTCCACAAACAGAAAAGATTTTTACGACTTACTGGTTATGCTCCGTAGCCATGGCTGGGCGAATGACATAGATAAAGAAACTAAGGCCGCGATGCTCGAAAAATACAAGATAGATGATTTTCACGCGCCTTTTGTTTTCTTCCATCCGGGATTCAATCTCCGTTCCACCGACCTCTCGGCTTTTCTCGGGCTTTTACAAATGGATAAAATGGATTGGTTGGCCAAGCGCCGGCACG
>JAPLZW010000047.1 GCA_026394835.1 Candidatus Wolfebacteria bacterium | reverse complement strand
GTTGACGTGGAAACCCCGGACTGGATATCTATATTGCTCGCGTTCTTCACAAGCCTTTGGATATTCTGCATTACGAAGTTAAGCTGGCTTGAAACTTCCGAAGCGGAGTTTGTCCTGTCGCCAACCTTGGTGATAGAAACCAAAAGGCTCGTCATCGTAATTGAGACTATGGAAAAAATAGCCGTGTAGATAATAAGCTCGACGAGAGTGAAAGCGGCGATAGTTTTTAGTTTTGCCTGCCCGCCGTAGCCTTGGCGCAGGCGGGAGTTTTGAGTTTTTAGAAACATTTGGTTGAATCTAAGTTCACTAAAAAATTTCTAAATCCGAATTACTAATTTCTAATAAAAATCCAAATGCCAAATGTCCGTCAAAAAGCCATTAGTCATTAGAAATTAGGATTTAGTTATTTCTTAAATAATTATATCACCATCCGCCTGTGGATAAAAGATGATAATTATCTCAAAATTCCAAAGATGTCTTTCAGGGTTATGGCTACCATCAAAAGAATCAATAACGCCATGCCAAGGCCATTCGCGTATTTTTCAAATTTTACGGGCAAAGGAGTTCCTTTGATTTTTTCTATCAGCAAAAAGAATAGCCGGCCGCCGTCCAAAGCGGGGAAGGGCAGAATATTGATAACGGATAAATTCAGGGAAATTAAGGCTAAAAGTTGTATCAAATAGATAAATCCCATTCCCGCGGCTTGGTTTGTTATTTTCGCGATTCCGACCGGGCCGGTCACCGAGTTAAAATCCGTTCTGCCGGCAAAAATACCCGTAATCAAACCCGAAACCGAAACAAAAATCATTTTGATAATTTCCCAGGATGACTTAAATCCCTCCCAAAAACTTGCGAGGATGGGCTGCTTTGCGATCCCCGCTTCCACGAGGCCGACTCCAAGAGCTCCTTCGCCTTGCGGCGGATTAATCCGCGGAATAATTTTTACATCTTTCGCCTCTCCTCCGCGATTTATTTTTAAAGTTATTTCTTTCCCTTTTTGGGAATTTATAAAATCAATAAAGTTCTGGGCGGATTCGGCGGGAATAATTTGGTCGTTCGCTTCCAACCCCGCGCTCGCGGCCGGGCTGCCGGGCGACACAACCGAGATAACCAGAGACTGTGGAATTCCAACCATAAAAATAAGCGATATCAAAAACCAGCCGAAAATAAAATTCATAACCACACCCGCGACCAAAATTATCGCCCGCTTCCAGGCCGGCAAAGAAATAAATGACCGCGGGTTGGGCCGGTTCATAACCACATCGGAAAATTCCGAGTTGATTTCCATTTGGCCGGTTTCAAGGTCTATAACCTCCCGGGACTTGGAAGAAATAATTTCGATTTTTTGGTTATCTTCTTTGGATTCACCATCTCCATCCTCACCGAAAATTTTCACGAATCCTCCGATTAACAGCCAGTTTATGCTGTAAATAGTTTCGCCGATTTTCTTGCCCCAAAGCCGGGGCGGCAAACCGATGCCGAATTCTTCTACGAATAAACCGAATTTTTTGGCGGCCAAAAAATGCCCAAGCTCATGGACAAGGACAAGCGCCGAAAGAAAAAGAATGACGAGAATTATCGATAGAAACATATGGATATAAATTGCGACACCATCTTTATCTACATTTATCTACGTTTATCAATCTTTATCTACTCATTGATTTCCCTAGTTTTATTTTCCAAGACTCCATCTATTTCTGCGTTCGCCTTATCGATAATTTTCTGAACTTCATCCTTTAATCTGAATCTTTCGTCCTCGCCCATGCCACCCTCTTCTTCTTCGCGCTTAATCTTTTTTAAAACCTCCTCTCTCTGTCCGCGAACTTTAATCTTGGCTTCTTCTGTTTCTTTTTTGATTAATTTTATAAGTTCGTTCCTTCTTTCCTCGCTTAAAGCGGGGAGGCTTATCCTTATTGAATTACCTTCCGGCGCGGTATTCACACTCAGCGCCGCCTCAACGGCTTTAGCGATTGCCGAAACGACACCTGAATCCCAAACGGAAATCTGGATTTCTCTCGGCGGAATAACGTTTATGGAGCCAAGCTGTTTTACCGGCATTTTCTGGCCAAAATAATCCACCTGGATATTTTCCACCAGTTTTACCGTAGGCCGGCCGCTCCGGATTCCGGACATTTCGTCCCTAAAGAAGGAAATTATTTCGGCGATTTTTACGTCAAGTTCTTTTAGAATATCCATGCGTGTTGATAAATTTCTAAATCCAAATTTCTAATTTCTAATGATTGTTTCATTGGACATTTGGCATTTGGATTTTTATTAGGAATTAGACATTAAGAATTAGATATTTTATTAGGTATTAGTCATTAGGATTTAGGAATTAAAAATATCCAAAATTTAAAGTGATTTCAAAAGACTAAAAAATAAATCATTGGACTTTCTGCTTCCTATCACAAGTTTATCATCAATCAGGGAAATTATCGACACCTCGCGATTGCCGAACAAAAGATTAAAAATTTCCCAATTCTTCCCATTATCAGCCGAACGGTAAGTTTTATCTCCGGAAGCGATGAATATCTCATTCCGGCCGAAATCGATTGCCAGGGCGGAAACTTTTTTCGCTTCAACCGGCAAATTCTTGAAAACTTGCCAGGTATTGCCGCCATCAGCCTAGCGGATAAGCCCGTAACCGGTAATCGCGTAAATAAGATTGGGATTCCGGGGATCGGCGTAAAAATCTTTAAAGTTATTGCCGCCGCTCTTGAAATTTTTTCCGGAATCGTTGCTTATCCAAAATCCGCCGGATTTCAAGACAAGATAAATATTCCCCCTGAAAACTTCAAGTTTTATAACCGGCGACTTTAATTTATTGACTTCCCCGATATCCTTGCCCGAAAGAGAGTATTTAAGAAGCCTGCCGTCCGATAAACCGAGATATAAATCATCTCCCGCAAGGCTCATTGAATAAACCCCTTCTTTGTCCCAATCGGCGATTTTATCCAGCGAGAAAAAATTATCGTTGCTTGCATAAAGGAATCCTTTGTTATCTCCATAAACCGAAATATAGGCCCGGCCGTCCGGAGAAAAAATTAATCCGTAAATTTTCGTATTCTCGCCTATTTTCTTTTCAATATCGGAAAAATTACGCCAATTCAAGCCTCCGTCGCGGCTCACGAATAAACCCTTGTCCGTAGCCGCGAAAAACAAGTTTTGATTTTTGGGAGAATTTTTTATGCCGTAAATATCAACACCTCCCGGATAATTAAGAGAGCCGCCCAAAAATTTCCCGTCTCTTTTAAAAACACTTATGGCGCGGCTGGCATTTTTTGAATCTTTTACGGAATCAAGCAGCGTATCCTTGCCCGACGCCAAAAAACTTGTTCCCGAAGAATAAGAAACCGGCAAAAAATTCAAAATAGAATAAACCAAAACACCCCATATGATTATCCCCAGAAACTTAGCCATGAAAAATTATAGGTTATGGTCATAGTTGTGGCACTTAACCCAAGACTAAAACCATTATCGCGCCAACGAAGCTTCAAGGGCCCGAAGCTGAAGGCGTTTATTGGTATTAAATTGTTTTATGGAAACCAGCCTCTTTAAAACTTCCTTCAATTTCATCCAATTTTTCAAAGGATCTTCCGCCAAACCGGCAAGGAGCGATTCAAAAAATTCATCTTCCTTGTTATTTTCAAGGATGTCGTCAATTGAAAAATCTTTCCAGCTTGCGCTTCGGGCGGAAACAATCGCCGGAGGGAGAACGGAAAAATGAACTTTTTGGAGCCTTGAAGTCAAAGTCGGCAAAAGAGATTCTTCGTTTCTCACAATAAAAATAATCAGGGAGCCCGTTGGCGGCTCTTCCACTATTTTCAAGACGGCATTCTGGGCTTCGGGAGTCATATCTTCGGAATCGCGGATTATGACCGCGCGTTTTTCGGAAAAAATCGGCTTCTGGTAAAGAAAATTTTTGAGCAAACGCGCGCTGTCTATGCCGATTCCCCCATCCTCGCTTTTTTTAAGGATAAAAAGTTCCCCGAGGGAAAATTCCGGAATCTCGAATTTTTTTCTTTCAATAAGATTCGCGAGAGAAACCGCGAATTTAAATTTTTCTTCCCTATCCGATTCATTGCCGCCAAAAAAAAGATAAGCGTGGGAAAGCTTATTCATCTCTGCTAATTTAATAAAGTCTGATTGTAATTTCTGATAGAAAAACATTAATAAATTTAGATAAAAGTGGATAAAAGTGGATAAAAATTGCGACAATACTAATTTCCAATTTTATCGCGAAGCCTTTATCAATCTTTATCTCGTTATCTACCTCATCGGGTTTCCCGGCTTATTCAAGAGGACCCTCTTGTAAACATCAAGGTGGCTTAATATCAATCCGGCGCCTTTCGCAACGCAGAAAAGCGGCTCCTCCGCCACATAAGCGCTCACTCCCAAAGTACCTCTCAAAAATTCCGCGAGATTCAAAAGTTGGGCGCCGCCACCCGACAGGATGATGCCTTTCTCCATTACATCGGCCACAAGTTCGGGGGGGGTTTCATTGAAAACCCTCTGAATCGCGCCGACAATTTCCATAAGAAGGGGGTTCAGGGCTTCGGCTATCTCGTTGGAATTAATCATTAAGTCTTTGGGCAAACCGGAAGAAAGGTCCCTTCCCCTTATTTGCATTTCAAGCCTCGGTTTTGCCGGCAATGCCGAACCGACTTCGATTTTTATCGTTTCCGCGGTTTGTTCGCCAATCGCCAGAGAATATTTTTTCTTGACGTAATCCATAATGGCCTGGTCAAATTTATTTCCGGCAATGCGAAGGCTCGCCCAAGAAACTATTCCGCCCAAAGCCACGACCGCCACCTCCGATGTGCCGCCGCCGATATTAACAATCATATTTCCGGAAGAAGAATTTATGGGAATTTCCGCGCCCAAAGCCGCGAGAATCGGCTCCCTTACGACATGAGCCTCTCTGCTTCCGGCCTCTTTCGCCGCATTGACCACCGCCCGGCGCTCGGTCTGGGTAATTCCCGCCGGAACAGAAATTACGACATCGGGTTTTATAAAATTAAAGGGGCCTTTTGCTTTATTGATAAAATATCTGAGCATCGCTCTTGTTATGTAATAGTCGGCAATCACGCCGTCCCTTAGCGGCTGGTAAGGGGTGATGTCGGCGGGAGTGCGGCCAACCATTTCCTTTGCCTCGCGGCCCACGGCCATCACGGTATTATCCGGACGGCTTAAAGCCACGATTGTGGGTTCATTGATAATAAATCCCCTGCCGGGAACAAAAACGATGGTATTTGCGGTGCCAAGGTCTATGCCTATTTTACGGGTAAACATCGTAGGAAGTTAAAAAATTAAAATGTAAAAATCAAAATTACAGATTAAAATTATAAAATTATTTTTGTTAAGTTAATTTTTAAACTTTTCATTATCATTTTCCATTTTGATATTTAATCTTTACACTCGCTTAATATCCGCTCCCAATCCCTTCAATCTTTCATCTACTTTTTCATAACCGCGGTCTATCTGATAAATATTATCTATCTCTGTTTTGCCTTCGGCTACGAGCCCGGCTAAGACCAAAGCAATACCCGCTCGAAGGTCGGGACTGATAAGCTTCCTGCCATGAAGTTTTGTCGGGCCGGAAACAACGATGCGATGCGGGTCAGCCATTATGATATTCGCTCCCATCTGTGTCAGGCTATCGGCAAAAAGCAATCTTCGGTCATAGATGGCTTCATGCACTAAACTTGATCCCTTAGCCTGCGTCATCAGAACGGTATATGGTTGCTGAAGGTCAGTGGCAAAACCGGGATATTCGTGGGTCGCAACGTCCGATGATTTAAGTCCGCGGCCGGGGAATATCTTAATCTCCGTATTCCCAAGTTTATATTTAACGCCGATTCTGTCAAATAAAGACCACAAAGCTTCAAGGTGCGACGGGTCGCAATTTTTCACGGTTATTGGCCCGCCTTTTGAGGCCGCCGCCAAAATAGCAAAAGTGCCGGCCTCTATCCTGTCGGGAATTATCCCGTATTCTCCGCCACCGAGCTTTTTAACTCCCTGAATTTTTATGGTGGGAGTGCCCGCGCCTTCTATTTTCGCTCCGATTGAATTCAAAAAATCAGCCAAAGCCGTAATTTCCGGCTCCATGGCGGCATTCTTTAGAACCGTTGTCCCATAAGCCTTCACCGCCGTCATCATCAGACTCTCCGTGCCCGTAACTGTTATCTTTGGAAAAAATATTTCCGCGCCCAAAAGTTTTTTCGCGGTTATGCGATAACGGTTTTCCGAAATCCTGACCTTAGCTCCCATTTTCAGGAAGCCATCAAGAAAAAAATCTATGGGTCTTGTGCCGGCGCCGATAACGCAACCTCCGGGATGGGGAAAATTGACCTCACCGCAAGACACAAGCATCGGGCCAACAAACATAAGAGAGGCCCGGAATTTATTCATCAAGTCTTCGGGCAAATCAACGCACTTATTGCTCTTACGCTGAATCTCAACAATTCCCTTCCCGACTTTTTTGACCTCATGCCCCATAGCCAAAAGCATTTCTTCGGCTCGGGAGCAATCTTCTATATCGGGAACATTGGAAACGCGGATTTTTTCATCCGTTAAAAAAACAATTGGGAAAATTTTAAGAGCGGCGTTTTTTGCGCCCATAACCTCAATTTCACCCTCCAATTTTTCGCCCCCTTGAATAACGAACTTCATGATGTTAGATATTTAGTATACTATTTATATATCACGAGCCTGAATTAATCAATCTTAATAAAATCCCAATAAAATGTCTTTAAAACTCCGCCGGGCCATATTTTACGGATTCGTTATCCTCTTTATTTTAAGCGGCTTTATCATGGTTATGTATTCAAGAGGCTGGCGGATAAATATCGGAAATTGCGGCAATGAAATCAACTTGGTCTGCGAATTCGCCTTCCAAAAAACCGGGGCGATATATCTTGAGACATCCCCCGGGGGCGGAACCACGATAAAAATAAACAATGAACTATACGAAGACAAATCAAATTTGCTCCAGTCAGGCACGCTCATAACGGAATTTCTGCCAAAATCATACAGAGTGGAAATCAGCAAGGCCGGATATTTCTCGTGGATAAAAAATATGAAAGTTGAACCGGAGCTCGTAACCGATGCGAGAGATATAGCGCTTTTGCCAAAACAATTCCAAAAAGAAAACCTGCCTTTCCCCGTGATAAAATCGGATAAAATAATTGATGCCAATCAATCCTCGCAAAGGATAATTGCCGAAAATTCCCAGAGCGGAATTTTTTATCTTTATGACTCCGCAACTCCGTCAACCACAATAAATATCAACTCAAGCTTCAAAAATCTTATAAGCGGCGACTCCCTTATCAGCGCCTCCTTTCATCCTTTTGACCAGAATAAAATAATCGCAGGCGGAAAAAACGGACTCTACATAATAGACCTTTTAAGGCTCAATGCCGAAGTAATTTCAAAAAATAGGCCTGCGGCTTGGACCGCCAAAAATTCCGGAATTTATTATCTCACAAAAAAATCTTCCGGCTACAGCCTTTATTATTCAAATCTGATAGTGAAAAATCAGGACCTTATAGCGAGTATCGGCAATTCATCCACAACCGCTATCTTAAAGCTTGATGCTTCCAATTCCCAATCATCCATCGCCATTCTTGATGACACAAACGGATTATTTTTGATTGACCAATCGGGCAATCTGAAAAAAATTTCGGGGAACGCGGCGGATTTCGCTTTTTCTCCGGACAGCAGAAAGATCGCCTATACGGATAAAAACGGAGGCCTGGATATCCTGTTCCTAGAGGACTGGCCGGTTGATAATCCCAAAAAAGCCGGAGATTCCGTCCAGCTCAAGCTGAATTCCGTTCCCGGCAAGATTGCCTGGCACAAAGACAGTTATCATTTATTTCTTTCATATCCCCAAGAAATAAAATTCGCGGAAATAGACGACCGCTCCCCGCTGAATATTTACGGCTTGCCCCTGCCTGTTTATTCCCTGAATTTTTATTACGACGCCGAGTCCAATTCTATTTTGTGGATTAAGGACAAAAATTTCCTAAGAGCTAAATTCCAGTAGCTTAATCTTTTCCTTTCGCGGCGAAAACCGCGAAACCAAATCCGCCCAAGAGGTCAAAAAACAGGTCTTTAAGGGTGTCTCTGTAGATATCAATCCCCCGGCTCTGGAAGACAGAAAGAGATTCAAGCCCGCCATTCGTAAAATAACTTGCCCAGATAAATTCGAAAAATTCCCAAAGAATGCCGAGAAAGGCGGCGAAAGAAACGGCGAGCAATATGGTAATGAGGAATGAGCTATGAGTAATGATTAATTCGGGTTTTACGAAGCGGAAGAAAATCATGGCGAGCAAGATGCCGCCCATAAAATGCATGGGGATATCAAACCACCAGATAGTCCAATATAAATAATTGGCCATGGCAATAATATGAATGCCAAGAATAATAAGGGTAAGGGCGATGATTGATTTTAGGGATGGCATCATTTTCTTTCAAAAAAACACAAAACCTACCGCTTCTTCCACTGAGGAGCGCGACGGGCTTTCTTCAAACCGAATTTTTTGCGTTCCACTTTTCTTGAATCGCGGGTTAAAAGGTTAAACCGGCGCAAACGCTTTCTCATTTCCTCGTCCATTTTGACTAAGGCCCGGCTCACTCCCAAACGGATGGCTTCCGCCTGTCCGGTCTGGCCGCCGCCCATAACTTTTACGGTCATTCCAAGTTTTTCCTCAATTTTCAGTTTATCAATAGATTCCGTAATTTTTCTCTGGAGTCCCATAGTCGGAAAATAATCCGTAAGAGTCCGTCCATTAATTTCAATTTTACTTTGCTTCGGATAAAGCCTGACTCGCGCCACAGCCAATTTTCTTCTCCCGACCGCTTCAAAATAACGCTCTTTTGCCGGAGGGGCTTCTTTCGGTTCTTTGGGTTTTCTCGTTTTTACGATTTTTACTGTTTTTTCAGCCATGAATTTTATTTTTCTATAACGAGCTTCTTGATTCTTTTGATTCTTAATTTATTTTTCGGAAGCATGCCCATCACGACTTTCCGCAAAACAACCGCCGAACCGCGCTTTTCCCATAAGTCTCCCAAAGTCTGGGCTTTCAGATGGCCGATTTGAGTCGTATGCCTGTAATAAACTCTTTGCTTTAATTTCTTGGTATCCGACACCTCCATCTTGTCGCAATTCTTTACAAGAACCCTGTCATTGCCCTCAACACGATGGTCGTATTTCGGGCTTTTCTTTCCTTGCAAAATAACGGCTATTTCCGAAGCCAGCCTGCCCAATCTTTTTCCTTTTGCGTCTATTGTGTAATCCATAGAGTATTCGCGAATAATGCTAATTTTTTATTTAATAATGCGAATTCGCGTTATTTGAAG
>JAPLZW010000042.1 GCA_026394835.1 Candidatus Wolfebacteria bacterium | reverse complement strand
ACCTATTCTCGAGCGAGCGTGTCGGAGCGAGTCATAAAATTCGCGAGTGAATAGGAAATTTGCCGGAGACCCCCGACCCGCCTGGAGACAGGGTGGCAAATTTACGTATATGAACGAGTAAGAATTTTGACACGCGGAGACTTGCGAGCGAGAAAAGAGGTTTTTGACCCTCCCCCGACTTATCAACAATTGTATTTCTCCTCATACCTACTAATATATATAACGTAAATAAAAAATAGCCGAAACGAAATATTAATTTTTAAAAATAAAACCAGTTAGGGATGAAAAAATTCAGGGGCAGGCACCTCATCATTGATGCCTATGGGGTAGAGAGTAATTTGCTTCAAAATAAAAAGAAGATGTCGAAATTGCTTGAGGATGTGCCCAAGGAATTGGGAATGCGGATACTGCGGAAGCCGATTGTCGCTGAAATAAAATCCGATATGTATCCCACAGTCGGATTATCAGGCTTCGTGATTCTTTATGAAAGCCATGTGTCGTTCCACGCCTGGCCGGAAGAAAATTACGTGGCCTTGGATGTTTATTCCTGCCGGGATTTTAACGGAAAAGAAGCGGCTGGGTACATCAAAAACTATTTGGGGACAAAACGGATGAAAGTAAAATCAATAATACGGGGCTAACGCCCCGTATTTATTTACGAAGAAAAACCGTCCCTCCGACGTTCGCTTCGCGAAGTCGGAGCCCCGACCCGTAGTAAGGCGTCGGGGTTTACTAATTACTAGTTTTTATATTACTATTTAATTACGCCGCGGTAGCTCAGTGGTAGAGCTCGCGCCTGAAGAGCGCGGAGTCGTCAGTTCGATTCTGACCCGCGGCACATGGTGGCTATAGTTTAGTGGCAGAACTCCGCTCTGTGGAAGCGGTCGCGAGGGTTCGATTCCCTCTAGCCACCCATCAATCAAGACCTCAAAAACGGTAGTAATCGTCTAGTTTTTTATCCACAGCTTTTCATATGACGCGGGGGTTGACAATCATTCATCTATATATATAATTACCCCTATGATGAAATTGACGAGAACGAAGAGCGGCTAACAAAACTCGACGGTCTTTCGTCGGTGTTAGTCCGCCAGAATGGCGGATTTTTGTTTCCCGCCTTTCCAGTCCCCGAATCCCCTGACCCTTGAAAACTTAATACGTCTTAAATAAGAAATCACAGAGCAACTAATTATTCAAATCCTCAAATCCTGAATCGTGTTTCGCGCAAGTGGAATACGAAAGGATTAGAGACAGTTAAATTAAGAGCATATGGTGGATGCCTTGACGCTAAACGGCGAAGAAGGACGTGGCGTAGCTGCGATAAGCTTCGGGGAGGTGCCTAGCGACCTTTGATCCGGAGATTTCCGAATGGGGAAACCCTTCTTGGTAAACCCAAGAAAACTCCAACCATAAGAGTTGGAGTTGCGCACCCTGCGAAGTGAAACATCTCAGTAGCAGGTGGAAAATATAACAATGTTATTCCCTGAGTAGCGGCGAGTGAAACGGGAAGAGCCCAAACCTACCGATGCGCAGCATCGGAAAAATTCAAATCCCAAAATCCAAATTCCAAATAAATTCAAAATTCGAAATTTTCGAAAATTGAAAATTTGTTTGTGATTTGGTGCTTGGTGCTTGGAGTTTCCGCTGCTGTGCAGCGATGGGGGTTGTAAGATTAGAGACATTTTTGAGCTCTCAAGCTTGAAGCTCAAGAGAAGAGTTACAAAACCATTGGTTAGCCGAATCCGCTGGAAAGCGGAGCCATAGCGGGTGATAGCCCCGTAGGCGAAAACTGATGGACTCTTTGTTTCTAAGTCCTGTGTTTCACAAATCTCATCAATTTGGCGGAGCGAATTTTAGACAGATTCGCGGAGCGAGGAGGAGATTATATAAGCAGAGCGATACATTGACGACGAGCGACAAACCTGCCTGCCGGCAGGCAGGGAAGCTGGCGGAAATTCGCCCGCTTCCGCGGGAAGAAGCAAAATTATTGCCGATTTCTGCGTTGCTCCTCCTTGACGTATCGTTCCACTTATACGACTTCGTCGTCGCGCCTGGAAATCGTCTGATAATTTTGCTTCCAAATTTAATGATATTTGTGAAATACAGGACGTATCTTGAGTATCCCGAGGACAGAGTACTTCGGGAGAATCCGGGAGAACTATCTCCTAAGGCTAAATACGTTTAGCGATCGATAGTGAACCAGTACCGTGAGGGAAAGGTGAAAAGCAGGCCGGCGAGGCCGATGAAATAGAACCTGAAACCATATGCTGACAAGGAACGACAGCTCTAAGTGTGCGCGGCACACAACTAAGAACAAATGCCTGATGACTACTAACAAAAATTTATCGGTCATAAGTTATGGGTTATAAGTTGTTAGTTGTGCGCTGCGCGCACGGAGTGATCGTGTGCCTATTGAAGAATGAGCCAACGAGTTTAGATAAATCGCTTGTCTAAGTCCCACGGGACGGAGGCGTAGCGAAAGCGAGTGTTAATAGCGCGACCAATTAGCGGTTTGTCTAAGACCCGAAGCCAGGCGAGCTTACCCTGATCAGGATGAAGTCTCTTTAAACGGAGATGGAGGTCCGAACCGGTTAGCCGTGCAACACTATCGGATGAATTGGGGTAAGAAGTGAAAAGCTAATCGAGCCTGGGAATAGCTGGTTCTCTCCGAAACAGTTTTAGGACTGGCGTCAGATAAAAACGTGCGTGGGGTAGAGCTACTGGATCGGAAGTAAAGGGAGAAATCTCGACTTCCGAATCAAACTCCGAATACACGCACGGATGTCTGGCAGTTAGAACGTGGGGGCTAAGCTCCATGTTCGCGAGGGCAACAGCCCAGACCGTCGTCTAAGGTCCCTAAATATAAGCTAAGTGTAAAAGGCAGTGATTCGCCACAGACAGATAGGAGGTTGGCTTAGAGGTAGCCATCCTTTAAAGAGTGTGTAACAACTCACTATTCGATCCCCCGCTCTTTTGTACTACGGATATCTATATTTGAAATAAATTTGGTTAAACCAAAATAATTTCTTCGCGATATCGGTGGAACAAAAGAGCGGGGGATGGCGAATTGCACCGAAAATTTACCGGGGCTAAGCTTATTACCGAAGACACGGATGTCAGTGCTTTGCACTGGAAATTCCAAAAAACAAAATCCAAATTCCAAATAATACGTTTATGATTTGGTGCTTGGGAATTGGTGCTTCCAGCGCAGAGCGCTGGCGTGGTAGGAGAGCATTTCAAGCGCGCTGAAGCCGGATCCGCGAGGACCTGTGGAGCGCTTGAAAGAGAGAATGTTGGCACAAGTAACCGCAATACGAATGAGAATTTCGTACCCCGCAAATCCAAGGTTTCCTCCGCAATGGAAGTCAACGGAGGGTTAGGCGGCCCTAAGGCGATGGCGAAAGCCGCAGCTGATGGACATGGCGTTAATATTCGCCACCGGCCTATGGATTCGATGGAGGGACGAAGGAAATAAAATTGAGCGCCTCAATGGTTTGGCGTTACTGGTTTTAAGCGTTGTTTCGACGATAAATGCGCCGGAGCTGCTTTAATGCGAAACGCGAAAATTGGCAAAAGGTTCGGTTTTTACCGGGCCGATTCGATTGAAGAGCCTTCCTAGAAAAACTCCTAAGTAGCAGTCTCTGAACAAATACAACGAGCGCTGGCCAGAATATTTTTAAATTCTGGCTAGGCGCGAGGAGCAATGTGTATCCGCAGCGATACATGAGCGACGAGCAACAACGCCAGAATTTAAAAAGGTTTGGTATGAATTAATACTGGCCAATTTCTTTGTTGCTCCTCCTCAACGCACTCTTCAAGTACAATTTCGTCGTCGCGTCGCGAAATTGTCACAGTATTAATTCACCAGCATCTCGCTGTATTTGTTCAGAGACTGCGAAGTCCATAGGTCTCCGTACCGTAAACCGACACAGGTGGATGAGGCGAGTAGCCTCAGGGGAACGAGTGAGTCCTCTTTAAGGAACTCGGCAAAAAAGCGGCCGTAAGTTAGCGATAAGGCCTGCCAGCACCACTTTGGTTTTGATGCGTGTTAGAATAAAGTCATGCGGATAGTTTATGTCTTACAACATTCTATCACTGACCAAATCTACATCGGAAAAACCGACAATTTAAGTCGTAGACTAAGCGAACATAATAAAGGTCTACAGAAAGCAACTTATAGAAAAAATGGAGAGTGGAAACTCGTATACGCAGAAGTTTACTCAAATAAAACTGCTGCCGATATGAGAGAGCTTCGTTTGAAAAGTCACGGAAGGGCTAAGCAAGAACTTTTCAAACGAATATTAATTCGAAACCAAAGTGGTGCTGGCTGCAACAAAAGAATCCCTGGCGACTGTTTACCAAAAACACAGCTCCCTGCTAACTCGCAAGAGGATGTATAGGGGGTGACACCTGACCGATGCGAGAAGGTTAACGATGGCAGTCCGATGCGCAGCATCGGAATGACTAATCTCAAATTACTAATTTCTAAATTAATTTTAGAAGTTAGATATTAGGGTTTAGAAATTCCGCTGCTGTGCAGCGGGCCGACTGTCCGAAGCCCTCGTCAATGTCAGCGATAACTATAATCGTTCTAAGGTGGAATGACTGCCTTAGTAAAATCTAGCTATATCGGTGAACATCTCATTAAAATAAGACAGTAATGAGAAAATACCGAGGCAACCCGCGAAAGCGGAGAGTCCGTAGAGACTACACGCTAGAGCGTTCGTAAAATGAGCGTAAGATATAGTCCGAACTGCATAGCGATATGCAGAGATAGGTAGAAATATCCTATCCGATTCTAAATTCTAATTTCTAGATTCTAGATTCTGTAACAGTTCGAGCGCAATTCCTTTTCAGGTAAGTTCTGAAGCGCACGAATGGTGTAACGACTGGGGAACTGTCTCAAAGAGGAGCTCGGTGAAAATGCGAGTCCCGTGAAGACGCGGGATACCTGCAGCGGGACGAAAAGACCCCGGGAGCTTTACTGTAGCTTGATATTGGCTTTAAAGTTTTAATGCGTAGCGTAGTGGTCAGTCTTTGAAGGGCCGATTTCGGTCGGCCTGGAGACAACAATGAAACAGCCATCTTTAAAAGTTTAAAATCTAACCTCAGCGGCAAAAACGTTGAGGAACAGTGTCTGGTGGGCAGTTTTTCTGGGGCGGAATCCTCCAAAAGAGTAACGGAGGAGTTTATTAAGGTCAGCTTAGTCCGGATGGAAATCGGACTCGAAGCGTAAAGGCAAAAGCTGGCTTAACGGCAAGGCTGACAAGCCGCGCCGGTGCGAAAGCAGAACTTAGTGACCCGATGATCCGTAATAGAAGGGTCAAAGACAACGGCTAAAAGCTACCCCGGGGATAACAGGCTGGTCTGGTCCGAGCGTTCCTAGCGACGACCAGGCTCGGCACCTCGATGTCGGCTCGCCCTAGCGCGGAGGTGGAGAAGCTTCCAAGCGTTTGGCTGTTCGCCAATTAAAAGGGCACGCGAGCTGGGTTCAGACCGTCGTGAGACAGGTTGGTCTCTATCTGCTGCAGGCGTTGATACTTGAGGGAAGTTGTCCTTTGTACGAGAGGATCAGGATGAACGAACCTCTGGTCTACCGGCTTTACTACCAAGTGAATTGCCGGGTAGCTATGTTCGGCAGGGATAAGCGCTGAAAGCATCTAAGCGCGAAGCCCCTCCCAAGATGAGGTATCGTTATCAGGTTCCCGGAAGACTACCGGGTTGATAGGCTTTAGATGTAAGCACAGCAATGTGTTAAGTCAAGAAGTACTAATAAACCGATTAGCTGTCTCTTATCCTTTGTCTCGCCGAAGCTTTATGCGGAGGCGGACTAAATTCAGGATTTGATGATTTGTGCGAGTGCTGTCTAAATTTTGAAAAAATTTAGCTACGGCAATTAGCATCTCGCCGAAGCCGCTAAGTGCGGCGAAGGCGGAAGTAATTATTTGTTAAAGTTTGTGAATTTAATTTAAGACTATTAAAATAATTTGTGGTTGAATTTTGGACATTCAACTTAAATGGAAGGAGGATGACATGCCACGAAAAAATAAAAGAACATCTTTTTTGGGACGTGCGACTCCGCCTGAAAATAAGCATAAGCGATTTGGAAGTCGCGGGACGCGCCAGAATTCGAAGCTAGGGAAAGCAATCAGTCTCCAGAGACTTGAAGAACTGTTACGTCAAAATAAAATATCGGGGAGCGAGTAATCCTCCCCTCCAAAATCCAATCACAAATTAAACAAGAATCCTCCCGCACTGAAATTTTCTTTAGCGATTTCCCTGCCTGCGGCAGGCAGGCCGGTGATTAAATTTAATGCATTGATGAGTTTCTATTTGCTGGTGTTTAACTTAGTTGTGTAACACTCGATCCCATTCCGAACTCGGAAGTGAAAACTTCTAAGCTCGATGATACTGTGGCTTGCCACGGGAAAGTAGAGTACGCCAGCATATAGAAATTCAGCAATCTAGAGAAAGAGAATTCCCGTATGCAGCTTTGCTGTTATACGGAATAGATTTCCTGCCTGCCGCAGGCAGGTGCCGGGATATCATTGAAGAAAATTTGGTGCGGGATTGCGTTTTGTATCCAAATTAAAAATTTGGACAAAAACGGGAACATTCCGACCCGCCCCGTAGCATCCCGATTTTAATCGGGATTGCTTCGGGGACTCGGAAGTGAAAACTTCTAAGCTCGATGATACTGTGGCTTGCCACGGGAAAGTAGAGTACGCCAGCATATAAAAGTTTTGGTATCAAAAAGACGCCGATGAGGCGTCTTTTTTTTGCACTTACCAAAAAAACGCTATATAATTTCATAAGGTTAGAGATATAGATAGATAAAAGCGGCATACCCGCGAGAGAAATGGATAAAAATTGTATATCTATTTTTCTCAATCTTTATCCACCTTTATCCATTTTTATCCATAATTAATGAATAACCGAACTATAAAACAAACCATTTACGGCGCGGGCTACTTAATCATCCTGGGGCTTATATTTACCGCGGCGTATTTCCTCTGGTTCCAGCCGGCGCCAACCTGCTTTGACAATAAGCAGAACGGCGAAGAACTGGGCGTTGATTGCGGCGGCCCCACTTGCGAACCCTGCGAAAAGAAAAATCTTTCTCCCCTCTTTTTGTCCGATTACAAATATTTTTCGGCGAGCGACAATAAAACTCTTGATGCGAACACAACGGCCACCATTCTTCTTTTGGAAATTACGAATCCGAACCAGAATTACGCCGCCCAAAAATTTGATTACTCCATAAACATTTACGGCAAAGACAGCGGCCAAATTAAAAACATCACGGGTTCTTCATATATNNNTCATATATATATTCCGGAGAAATCAAAAGGATTGTTGAAACAACCGACGTCAATATTGAAAATATCGGCGAAATCAAAATGTCTTTTTCTAATCAGGGCTGGCAACCGAAAACCGGTTTCTCCCAACCCAATCTCCAGAAAAGGCAAATCGCCGCTAACGACTCGGCAACCCAAAACAACGGCTTAATAGTGAGCGGCCTTATAACCAATAATAACGCCTACGACTTATCCCTGATCGATATCGTATCGGTTGTTTTTAATAAAGACGGCAAAGCAATCAGCGCCGCCCAAACCCTGCTTAAAAATGTTGCCGCTTTCAGAGAGATGTCTTTTTCAATAAGTTTCCCGAAAAATATTTCTTTGGTCAAGGAAGAAACTCCGGCGCCCAAAATCTCTCCCTTCACCCGCGACCTGACTCTTGGCGCGAAAGGAGATGACGTACTTCAGCTTGAAAGATTCCTTAAAGACCAGGGTTATTTCACGAATGAGCCCGACACTTATTTCGGCATCGCGACCAGAGACGCGATTATTAAATACCAAAAACAAGTCGGCATCTCCCCTGCCGCGGGATATTTCGGCGGCAAAACCAGAGCCGACATCAACGCCCTGGCGGCTAAACCCGCTTCAGTCGCCCTGAATCCCAATCAGGCGGACCCGATAAAAACAGAAGTCTATGTTGAAGGAATCAGATAGTAATCGCTAATAATGCGAATAGTTTCAAATAACGCGAATTCGCATTATTAAATAAAAATTAGCATTATTCGCGAATACTTTATGGATTCACAATACGACCCGAAAAAAGTAGAAGACAAAATTTACGAACTCTGGGAAAAGAGCGGTTTTTTTGCGCCGGAGGCGCACCAGCCTCAGACTGGTAACCCAGACAAAAGAAAAAGCTTTACCATTATGATGCCGCCGCCGAATGCGAACGGCCTGCTTCACATGGGACACGCGTTTTTCGTGGCGCTGGAAGATTTGATGGTCCGCTATCACCGGATGAAAGGCGACAAAACCCTCTGGCTCCCGGGAGCGGACCACGCGGGATTCGAAACACAGGTTGTCTTTGACAAAAAGCTGGAAAAAGAAAGCCGGAACCGATTCGCAATGTCCCGCGAAGAATCATGGCAAGAAATCTGGGACTTCACCCAGCTTAATAAAAAGAATATGGAAAACCAGCTGAAAAAACTGGGAGCTTCCTGCGACTGGTCCAGGGAAAAATTCACGCTCGATAAAGATATTATTGAAATCGTTTACGATACTTTTGAAAAACTTTACGAAGACGGCCTCGCATACCGCGGCGAACGCGTCATCAATTGGTGCCCCAAACACCAGACCGCCTTGTCTGAGCTTGAAACCAAATACGTGGAACGCGAAGACCCCCTTTACTATATCAAGTACGGTCCCCTCACTCTTGCGACCGTCCGCCCCGAAACTAAATTCGGCGACACCGCTTTGGCCGTAAATCCGAAAGATAAACGTTATCAAAAATATATCGGGAAAGAAATTGAAGCCGTTGGGATTTCCGGGAAATTGAAATTCAAAGTCATTGCGGATAATGCCGTTGACCCGAAATTCGGCACCGGCGTGGTTAAAGTCACCCCGGCGCACGACCTCGCGGACTTTGAAATCTGGCAACGCCATAAGGACGAAATTCCCGGGCCGATAAACATAATAGACGAGCGCGGCAGACTGACTGATAAAACCGGCGAATTTTCCGGAATGAAAGTCTCGGAAGCCCGCGAGAAGGTCGCGGAAAAAATGAAGGAAATCGGCATTCTGGAAAAAGTGGAGCCTTACAAGCACAGCGTCGCGACTTGCTACAAATGCGGCAATACCCTGGAACCGCTCTTAAAACCCCAGTGGTTTATTCGTATGACGGCTGCGCCGCATACTCAAAATCAAAAATCAAAAATCAAAAATCAAAATGCCGGTAAATCACTACGAGATGGTGCGGTTAATGCGATTAAAACCAAAAAAATAAAAATTATTCCTCAGCGTTATGAGAAAGTTTTTCTCCATTGGATGAAAAATCTCCGCGACTGGAATATCTCAAGGCAAATCACCTGGGGCATCCGGATTCCGGCGTGGTATTGCATAAGCTGTAAAGATGTAAAAATAAATCCCGAAATAAAATCCAAATGGTACGTGGTGCGCCACGGCGAAACCGATTGGAATAAAGAAAAGCGTTATCAAGGACATACAGGAACGTCTCTTAATGAAAAAGGTATTGAACAGGCAAAATCAGCCGCGGAAAAACTAAAAAACAAAAATATCAGCCTAATAATCAGTTCCGACCTTTCGCGCTGCCGTGAAACCGCGGAAATTATAGCTAAGGAAATTGGAGCGGAAATTATCGTTGACGAAAGATTCAGAGAGAGAAACGGTGGTGAATGGGAAGGACTACGCATAGATGAGATACTGAAAAAACACGGCCTTGGAAACACTTGGCCGCTCCCCCAGGAATTCAACGATATAAAGCCGGATGGAGGAGAAAACTGGCACGAAGTCGAAAAAAGAGTAGAGGAAGCGCTTCTGCACCACAAAGGGAACCACAGCCGCCGAAACATAGTCATTGTCACTCATTTTTTGCCGATGACGATCATTAATAAAAAGATGAAGGGCTTATCACAAGAAGAAGCTGTTCAGAGCTCCCCAAAAAATACCGAAGTCTTCGAATTTACGATTTCCAAAAAACCGTGCAAATGCGGCAGCGATTTAATTGAGCAAGACCCTGATGTTTTTGATACATGGTTTTCTTCGGGACAGTGGCCATTTGCGACCCTTGGCTACCCGAAAAATAAAGACTTTAAGGACTTCTACCCCACCGACGTGATGGAAACCGGTTGGGATATCCTCTTTTTCTGGGTGGCAAGGATGGTAATGCTGGGAATCTACCGCACCGGGAAAATCCCATTTAAAACCATTTATCTCCACGGCTTGGTGCGCGATAAAGACCGCCAGAAAATGTCCAAATCCAAAGGCAACGTCATTGACCCCCTGGGTGTTGCGGAGGTTTATGGCGCGGACGCGGTAAGAATGGCTCTGATTATGGGCTCAACCGCCGGCAACGACCCGATAATCTCCGAAGATAAAATCCGCGGTTACCGCAATTTCTCAACCAAAATCTGGAACGTGGCAAGATTCGTAATGATGAACTACGATCCAAAAATCACCAAAATAAAACCGAAATTCACTGCTGCCGACAAGAAAAATCTGAAAGAGCTGGAAACCGTAAAAAAGAAAGTGACAAAAAAGATTGAGGATTTTAAATTCCACGAAGCCGCCTCCACTATTTACCAATACTTTTGGCACAGATTCGCGGACAAAATAATAGAAGATTCAAAACCCAGGTTTAATTCCGATAATCTTCCGGACAAAGCCGCGGCCTTTGAAACTAATTTCAAAATCCTTTCCGAATCAATAAAAATACTCCATCCTTTTATGCCGTTTATTACGGAAGAAATCTGGCAGGCACTGCCTGTCCTGAGTCACACCGAAGAGCCTTCAAAAAATAAGAATTTATTAATAATAGAAAGTTGGAACTCTTAATTCTTACTTCTTAAATCTTATGCCTTACCTCTTTGCCTTAATCGCCTTTATTCCCAGCTTCGCTTGGCTTCTTTTTTTCCTGAAAGAAGTGAAAGACCAGTTGGGAAACTTCGGCATAAGCCAGCGCGACTTTCTCTGCGTGCTTCTTTTCGCCGCAGCCGAAGAAATTCTTAAATTCGCTCTGGTCTATATGGTAATAAGAAGAAGCAAATATTTTGATGAGCCGGTTGACGCGATGATATATATGATAGCCGGCGCCTTAGGATTCGCGCTTGTGGAAAATGTCGCGATACTTCTTCAAACCACCATTCTTCTTCAAGCCGTAGGCGTTATCACCATGCGTTTTGTCGGAGCCACACTGCTCCACGCTTTATGTTCCGGGCTTGTAGGATACTATTGGGCGAAAAGCGTCCAAAGAAGCCCAACTCCCTTAATGCGGATAAAAAACTTCAAGCTCGTGATTTTCGGGCTTATATCCGCCTCTGTCTTGCACGCTATTTTCAACTACCTTATAATAAGCATGGGAGACGTATTGATTTATCCCACGATTTTTCTCATAATAATATCCCTGTTAATTTTTTGGGATTTTGAGAGAATCAAGAGTAATCGCTAATAGTGCGAATAGCTTCAAATAACGCGAATTCGCATTATTAAATAAAAATCAGCGTTATTCGCGAATACTACAATGGACAACGACACAAAAGATTTTTTTGAAAAACTTTCCGGGGTAAACAGCCGAAGCGACGAAGAGGAAGAAACAGAAGAAGAAGCCGAGGAAGAAAAGGAGGAATCGGAAGATGAAGACGATGAAGAAGTGGAAGTTGAGACCGAAACCGACGAAGATGAGGCCGAAGAAGACGCTTCGGAGATAGACGAAACAGAAGGACAGCTGACTGTGGATGTTTATGAAACTCCGACTTCTTATGTCGTGAAATCCGCATTGGCGGGCATCTCTCCGGATAAGCTTGATATTTCCATAACCAGCGAAGGCGTCACCATCCGCGGCACGAGAGAACAAGAAGAAAAGGTAAAATCCGCGAGTTATCTCCACCAGGAATGCTATTGGGGCAAATTCTCTCGCTCAATTATTTTGCCGCAGGAAATTGACCCGAATAAATCCACCGCCAATCTCAAAAACGGCGTCCTTAAAATCTCAATGCCGAAAATCAACAAAGTGAAGCAGAAGAAATTGAAGATAAAGTTTGAGTAATCTGATAAAAATATGGCGTCCACTCCTCCGCGGGAATGGACGCTTTTTTGTGCTTAGAATTTCTTCAGACCGGAACAAAACCCCTCTTTCTTCCGCTCAATAATTTCCAGTGGAAGATGCTTTCGGGCAAAGTTCCGCAGGGGAATCTTACTCTTCTCTCGGGAAGTCCTTTCCCCCACCGGAATCCCAGAGATATACTCAACCACAGAAATTTGCAGATAGGGCAAGATGGGGAAAATCCTAAAGTGGTCAGCAACTCGCTGAAGCGGCGCGAGGTGCTTAGAAGCAAGCTCTCCCCAGAGCGCCCGAAAAACATCCTCCTGCTCCCGACCTTGATATTTCCTGTGCTCCCAGTAACCGCCCAAGAGTTCGTCAATGCCATCATGGGCGATTACCGCCTTGGCGCCGGCATTAGCCATTGCCTCGTAGACCATAAAGACCGCCAAGTCTCCTTTTTTTTCGCTGCGTCTGACATTAGGGAAAAACTCTCCGAATTTCCTGTCAGCCGTTTCGATATCTTCGGCCGAAGGAATAATCTCTGTATGTCGAGTGGAGAACTTATCCGCGACCACCCTGGCGAATTGGACATCTGGATGACTCTGATTGCCTCCGATTGTGAAAGTCCGAATCGGCAATCCCGGCCCAAACTGTCGTATCACCGAAAGGCAAAGGGATGAATCCAGACCCCCAGATAGAGTTGTGAAGATAGATTTCTTATTCCGATCTCTACACAACAAAAGGCATTGCCTAATCGCTTCTGTGACAACTTTCTCGAACCCATCCTGGCTCCAAAGCTTCGGCTCAGATATAACTGGTACAGGATCAGGCTCCATCAGATACCGCCAACCGTTCAACATCGCCCCACCTCCATTCCAAGATTAGAGAGAAATATAAAAAAGACCAACCAAGGTCTTTTTAGCACAATAACCGATATCCGTCAAATTAAGCCAATACGAAACAATCCTTATTTTTGATTTTGATTTTTTTCACAATAAATTTCCTATTCACATGGTCATAAACAACTCCGGTAAAAACGCCATCTATGATATGCAATAATTTCCCTTCCGATAAATGATGTTTTATTTTAAATTCCCTGCCCTTCATACCGGCCTTGGCAAATAAAGGGCAATGATGTAAATCATGCTTTACGCCCTTCCCCGCTTTAAAATGATGCATATGATGCACAAGATAAAGTCGTTCCTGTTCTTTTTCCGTAAGAAGATTTTTGGGAATTTTCATGTGTGCCCGGGGCCGGACTCGAACCGGCACGGGATTGCTCCCACAACATTTTAAGTGTTGTGCGGCTACCAATTACGCCACCCGGGCTTTTTGCGCGCTACTCCTCCTATTTCTCCCTCTATGCGTAGATTTCAAGCTATGACAATTAGGACATAAAATCCTTAGATTCTTTAATCTGTTATCGTGTCTATTTCCGTTTATATGGTCAAGTTCTAATGGCAAATATCCATCATTAGTCTTTTTTGCCCAACCGCATTCTTCGCATTTCGCTTCTTTTATACCTCCTGAAAATAATCTCTTCTTTAACTTAAAACTCTGAAAATTGCTATTTTCTACCAATATTTTTTCTAAAGATATTCTCGACTTCCCAATTCCCCGCATACCCTTATTCCAAGCCCTACCATTAAAATGGCTTGAATCTAGAGCGTATTCTTCTATATATCTTTTAACTTGCTCATAATTGCCTCCTGCCTCCACTAGACCAATTTTCATCAGCACCTGTCGATAACTCGTAGAATTCTTAACAGCTTCCTTAAGCTGTTTTTCCGTCCACCTCCTTTTTCTATTCATTATTAAATCGTACCAAATGGTAAACGCTAAAACAAGATTACAAATCTACGTCTACCATTCCTGAGGCCAGAGAGGGATTCACACCCTCACATAGCGGTTCTGTCTGCCTACGGCAGATCTCCCGCAAGGAGACAGACCCTCGCCTCTTGAGGCCTAGGCCGGAATCGAACCGGCGAATAGTGGTTTTGCAGACCACTGTGTTAACCACTTCACCACTAGGCCCTATGCTTTTGTTTCAAGATTTCCTTTTGTTGTCCTGTTTTCAAAAACTTTTCTTTTCTAACTGCTTCACTTCGCGAAACGAACTCTTGGCATTCAAGCAATTTCCATGGTTTATATCCCTTCGTAGATTTTACCTTACCAGAATTATGTAACTCAACCCTCCTGTCAATATTTTCCGTACTGCCAACATACAAATCCCCATTTACTAAACTTTTTAGGATATAAACATAGTAACCCATACGTAGCGGTTTTGTCTGCCTACGGCAGATCTCCCGCAGGGAGACAGACCCTCGCCTTACCACGCTTGTCCCCCCACAGGGGATCTCCCGAAGGGAGAGCTATCAGGCCGTTATTCCCCCATTTTATCGTTTCCGAGTAATTTTTCAACCCCGTTAGAAACTTTAACAAAAAAGAATTTTAATCTGTTTTTAAGATACCTTCTGCCCATACCTGATTTAAGATATCTTTCTCTAGCTCTGGCATCATCCCTATCAAGACTAACCTCACAATAAATAATCTTCCACGGCATACCATATTTTGTTGATTTATTTCTCCCGGAATTATGGTTTAAAAATTCTTTTTTGAAGATCCTTGGTTGACCCGATATGCCAATCCCCATGTTTATTTTTCAGAACATAGACATACCACATCCCGCTAGAAGTTTGCTTAATACTTTCTTTATATTGAATAAGCATGAATAATTTTTATCAATATCTCTTATCGGAGTGTCTCTGATTAAAACTTCTAACGGGACACATATTCAGTTTCTAACGGGGTCAACTTCCGCCAGATTTTCCGGGCCGTGGTCCACCCCCACACCTAATAAGGAATTTTTCTAAAAGATATACCTCCTGCCGATACAGTTAACTGTATCGCTAGATGTTATAAATACCAGATGCGTACTTTCTTTCCTTATTAGGTGTGGGGGTCAATTTCCAAAAAATCAACTTCCCGCAAAATTATTTTGCTTAATTCTTCCTGAATCAGGCTATTAACCCTGTCCGCTCTCTGTTTCATCTCTTACTTCTTAAATCTTAAATCTTAAGTCTTACTTCTCGCTGGGCTGATAAATCAGCTTATCTCCCACCTGAATCGTAATGTCGGATTCAAACATAATTCCGCACTCCTCGCCTTCTTTCGCTTCAAAAGCTTCTTGTTTGCCTTTCTGTAAATTCGTAATCTTTCCCATACCAACCTCTTCCTCGCCTCTCCCGACTTTCACGCGGGTATTTTTCTTCATAATTCCGTATCCGACTTTACCGCCGATCAGCTGTTTCTTGCCTTTCTGGCTGAAAATAGCCAAAACCGTGAGCTCGCCGTCCGGAGGAGGAGTCCTTAATGTCTGGATTTTTTCCTCTATTTTCTTTATTAATTCGTAAATGATTTTTGAAGTGATAACTTCCACTTTTTGGGCTTTGGCAACGCCCTCCCCGGTTTTCGTAAGGCCGACATTAAAACCGATTATCGCGGAGTGGAATGAAGATGCTTCTTTTACGTCGCCATCCGTAATATCGCCTATGGCTTCACGGACAACTTTTGTCTCGGGCATGGCTTTTATAATCTGGGATAAAACTTCAAGTGAACCGGAAACATCCGCCTTAAGAAACACATTAAGCAACGTTGAGCCCGAATCCACTCCGACATCCGTAGCCGCGATTTTTTCCGCGGCCGCGGCGAGTTCGTCTTTGCTTCCGCAAAATTCCTCTCCAACCTGCGGCAAAGATTCAAATCCCAGGATTACAGCCGGCGCCGAAGGCAAAATTTCTTTAATTCCTTTCCGTAAAAAGTTTTCCAGTATCTTTACCTTGCCGCGGACGGTCTGGGTTTTAATTTCATCACCAATCCTTAAAGTTCCATTTTTCAAGATAACCACAACTTCAAGTCCGCGCCGGCTTTCCATCCTCGCTTCAATCACAACGCCGCAAGGAGCGCCGCTCGGGTCATAAGTCAGTCCTTCAAGCTCAGCGGCAAGAAGAATAAAATCCAAAAGTTCATTCACGCCTTCGCCGGTTTTAGCGGAAATCCCCTGCCAGCTTATATTGCCGCCATAACCCTCCAGAAAAACTTCTTCTTTCGCCAACTCACCCTTCACTCTTTCCGGGTCAGCGTTGTTCTTGTCAATTTTATTGATAGCCACCACGAACGGAGTTTTGGTTTCTTTAATAATCCCGATGACTTCCTTGGTTTGGGGCTGAACGCCGTCATCCGCGGCGACAATCAAAATGGCAAGGTCAGCAAGATTCGCTCCTCTTTCCCGCATGCGTGAAAACGCCTCATGCCCGGGCGTATCAATGAAGGTAATTTTTTTGCCGGAATGCTCTATTTCGTAGGCGCCAATGGATTGCGTAATGCCGCCGGCCTCCTTTGAAGCCACTGTTGTTTTGCGGATATAGTCCAAAAGCGTGGTTTTGCCGTGGTCCACATGCCCCATGACAACCACTATCGGCGGCCTAGGAAGCAAGTTTTTTCCGCCAGAGGCGGATCCGCTCTTGGCGGAAGTTATTAATTGTTGGTTTTTAGTCATTTGGCGGTTTCCATAGCATACCAAAAAAACCTTGAAATTACAAGGAAAAATCTCTTAATATAAAAATAAATAATTGACGCGACCCCACAAAGACTCCATAATCTGAAAAGCTCATACAATCCCAGCCAACCCCAGCCAAAAAGAAAGGAGGACTCCATGAAGCTAAGAGGAATAGGGTTTGGAAAGGTGCTCTCTGCAAGCGGCGCCCAGGGTTTCTTCGGCGAAGGATACTGGTTTCACCCCTACTTACATCCGTTCGGTCTGAACTTTCACGGCGTTACGTTCGTCGCAAAGACAACGACCCTCCACGCTCGACAGGGTAATCTTCCTCTAAAGGAAGACTTTTCGCCAAGAGAACTTACTCCAAGTTGCATCATCGTGAAACTATGGCAAGGTATCATGCTCAATGCCGTAGGACTCAGCGGGCCGGGAGCGAAAAATCTTTTCTGGACCGGCAACTGGCAAAGGAGAGAAAAACCATTCTTCCTTTCGTTTATGTCTATCGCCGCAAGCGCCAAAGAGCGAGCAGAGGAACTCCTGGCTTTCACCAAGATCTTCGCCATACACCTGCCCTATTTCCGGACAAAAGTAGGACTCCAGATTAACTACTCCTGTCCCAACGTAGGGCTCCACCCCGATGCTCTTCTGGACGAAGTCGGTAAAGGCTTATCTATAGCTTCGCGCTTAGGAATTCCGCTGATGCCAAAATTCAACCTGCTCATCCCGGTTGAGCTAGCTCGCGACATCAGCAGTATTCCTTCGTGTGACGCGCTTTGCATCTCTAACACTATTCCCTACGGCCAGCTGCCCGATCGGATCAACTGGCAAAAGCTCTTCGGTCCAATATCTCCCCTTCAGAAATACGGCGGAGGCGGACTCTCTGGAAAACCGCTTCTGCCACTCCTGCTCGAATGGCTCGAAAAAGCACATCAAGTCGGCCTCGCGAAACCGCTGAACGCAGGAGGAGGCATCCTCTCCCTCGCCGATGCCAAGCAAGTGATGGATCGCGGAGCCGCCTCGGTTTTCCTCGGATCCATCGCCTCCCTTCGTCCGTGGAGAGTCGCAAAAATCGCCCGAACTATCAACGACGATTAAGCGCGTAGATCATCCCGAAAACTCGGAACAACCAGTCGCCCGTTCAAGGCAAAACCTTACGGGCGATTTTTCTTATTCTATCGCTAAAAAACCTTGAAATTACAAGGAAAAAATAGAGATCTTGATTTCAAGATCGGCTACCACCCCGCCGGCTTGCAGGCATCATCAACTACTTTTTGTAAACCCTTATCATTTCCAAAAGTCTGGTCAATAGTATCCCAGTTTAAAGTTCCCTTCGGAAAACGGCAATCAAGATTCAGGACATCGTTTAATTTTCTTTGGAAATGGCATTTTTCATTCTCTACTCCCAAGATTGTTATCTCAATAGCTGTCTTGTTGTCTGATCCCATCATCTTGGTAGTTACGGGCAAGCACCCGCTCATTCTGTTCAGAAAACAAGTGGGACCATCCGCCTCGCCGCAGACAACCATCGCTTGATTATTGACATTGGTCGTGTCGGCTGCCGGCGCCTGCGCCGCAGTTGACGGCGAAGATGCTGCCTGCTGATTAGCTCCAAGCTCTTTTTGCGCGCCCTTATTGCCGAGAAGGAAAAATAATCCTCCGCCGATAACAGCAAGAACTAAAAGAGTTATAATGGCGTATAAAATTTTATTCGTCATATTTTCGAATAAGATATAATTTTTGTTTTTGTCGACCTTTAAAATCTATCAAAGTTAGATTTTAATAGATTAATTTTAAAGATTTAAATCTTTCCTATTTATCATAATACCAAAATATGACACCGCAAAGGCGCAAACCTTCATAACTCTTAAGATTTGAAAAGGTGCGGCAATTGAGATAGTATTCCTATATTAAAAAGGAGAGGTGGCTGAGCGGCTGAAAGCAGCATCCTGCTAAGATGTTGAGCTCGAAAGGGCTCCGTGGGTTCGAATCCCACCCTCTCCGCAGTTGTAAATTAAGCATACCATAAAGATATGCTTAATTTACAACTGAGGCGGAATTCGAAGGCCGGAGCGAAGCGCGAGTTTGTGAGCGTAGCGAATAAGGCGAGCGTCGCGAGGCCGGGTTTTTTCTTTTCTATTGCTCAAACTCCGGCAAAGATTGATAATTTAACAATGAGAAAGTTAATTATTCTAATTGTCATCGCGCTTGCCGCTATCGCCAGCTACTTTATATTCGGAAAAAATCAAGCCAACTCCCCTAGCGTGCCGGTCCAAAGCCAGATTTTATTCGTGAACCAGGACTGGAAATACAGTTTTGAATATCCGCCAGTTTGGAAAGCCGCAATAAATGAATATAATAAAAATAATTCCCTATTCGGGCCTGACGCCAGCAGCACGGAAGGCCTGGGCGGCGTAGAAATCTTCCCGGACCAAAAATCTATTGATACGTTTCTCTCCGGCGTAGCCGCGCAGTATTCCGAGAAAACAAATATAACAATAAACGGTGTCGCGGGGATAAGAATGCGTTACCAAAGTTTTCCAATAAGCGGAGAACAAGTAAGTATTTTAAAAGACGGCAAAATTTATAATATTTACATAGGAAACGATAAAAGCGAGGATGTAGATATTTTCAACCAAATCGTTTCCTCTTTCAAATTCATAAAATAGTTTTTATTTGCTATAATATCCATATGGAAAAAATAAAAATCGAACAGCATAGTTTTTCAGGCATCATTTGGATCATGGGATGGCTTTTCACTATCGGCTTTTTGAATCTCGCTTTCTGGAAAGGCGTTTTGGCAATCCTGCTTTGGCCGTATTACCTGGGCATTACATTCAGCATGTTCGCCCGCTAAGTTTTATTTGCGTTCCACTGCCTCACAGGTTAGGATTATTAAGAATGAGGCGGGAACACGAAAAAACCTATATTTACGGTAAACACGCGCTTACGGAAGCGCTTTTAAACGCGCCGCATATCGTAAAAAAGGTGTTTTTGTCGCCGGAAATGGATGACAGAGAACTAAGGGATTTACTCAAAAAGAAAGCTATCCCCGCGGTTTTTATGCGAGGAAGCAAAGAAGCCGAAAAAATGGTTGGCCGGGAAACTTCGCACCAGGGCGTTATCGCCATCGCCGACACTCAAAGCCTTGTTATTGATTTCAGAGATTTTATAGAAAAACTCGAACCCACGAAAAATACCCTGCTTGTCATATTGGACGAGCTGAACGACCCGCATAACGTGGGCGCCATTATCCGCTCCGCCACGGCTTTCGGCGCTTCGGGAGTCTTGATTCCCCCGCATAATCAGGCGCCAATCACAGGCACGGTTGTCAAAACTTCCGCAGGCATGGTTTTTCGCGTTCCGATTGTCGCAATCGGCAATGTGAACTACGCGATAACCGCCCTGAAAGAAAAAGGTTTTAAGGCTTACGCGCTTTTAATGGATGGCCAAAAAAATGTCGCCAAGGAAATTTTTGACGCTCCGACAATACTTGTCATCGGCAACGAAGCCAAAGGCGTACGTGAAAAAACCATTGAACTTTGCGACGTAAAACTCCGCATTCCCATGGATACGCGCTGTGAATCATTGAACGCATCCGTATCCGCCGCAGTCGTGGCTTACGAATGGTATTCACAACATCAAAAAACTCCAAGGCATAAATAAAATGGAAAATATTAACCTCACGGCGGAACCATGGAAAGATTACGAATTGATTGATTCCGGCGACAATAAAAAACTGGAAAGATACGGGAAATATGTAATCACGCGTCCGGAAACCCAAGCGCTCTGGAAACCGCTAAACCCCGATGCGTGGAAAAAATGCGACGCGGAATTTAAATGGGCTGAAGGCAAAGGTAACTGGCAAAAAAATAATCTGCCGGAATCATGGGAAATGTCATGGCAAAATATCCGGTTTATCTGCCAACTGACTTCTTTTAAGCATACCGGCGTTTTCCCGGAACAATCTCCGAACTGGCAATGGCTTGCGGAAAAAGTTTTAAAAATCAAAGAACCGAAAATCCTTAACCTTTTCGGTTATACCGGCATCGCGAGCGCCGTAGCCGCGGAAAACGGAGGCAAAGTAACGCATGTTGACGCCTCAAAACAAAGCAATGTTTGGGCTAAGAAAAACGCCGAACTTTCGGGAATTGAAGAAGTCGGCATTCGCTATATTCTTGATGACAGCCTGAAATTTTCCGAGCGCGAGGTGCGGCGCGGTTCCGTGTATGACGGCATTATTCTGGACCCGCCGGCCTTCGGACGCGGCCCTAAAGGCGAAGTCTGGAAAATAGAAGAGCAATTCCCCCGCCTCATGGAAACGCTGGAAAAATTGCTTTCAAAAAAACTCGGCTCATTCTTTCTTTTAAACGGCTACGCCGCCGGCTATTCGCCGCAATCATTTCTTCAAGCTACGGAAAGTTATTTTCCAAAAATCAAAGCTGAATTCGGAGAACTTCGCATTAAGGAATCTGATTCCGAAAGATTTATTCCTTCGGGAATTTACGTCCGCTTTGTCCGATAGCCACCCGCTCACTCCAAAACCAATCTTACGAAGTTGAACTTCGTAAGATTGGTTTAAAGAGGTTCAAACAATAACTTCTTGCCACCTGAATCAAAACAAAACCGGCTTTTTGCGCGTATATATTACTATGAGCAAAGAAAACAAAATACTGGCTATTATTCCCGTTTTTACCATTATTCTTCTGGGAGGTTTGATTGCGGCAACGCAAACAATCAATAACAAAAACCAAAACGATTCCGCTCAGGTTGTAAAAGCCGCCGGAATCCCTCCGGCTAATCAAGACAATAATAATCCGACAGAAAAATCGCCGGTTAAAAACGAAAACGCGCCAAAGGAACAAATGTCCGCTGAAATAACGCCGGAAGAACCTGCGGCTCAAAACATTCCCGCTCCCGCAATCACGCCGGCTGCGGCGAATCCACCGATATCGGCATCAAATCCCATCAATACGAATCAGAGCATATCAACGCCTCCTCCCCAAGCAAAAACTCATTTTTCCATAACGGGAGCGAGAACCGGAGATGATGGCGATGGCATTGGCGGCGCCGGAATAGGAAACGACGACTAAAAGAAAAGAAGAATAGAAACAAAAATGCTTCATAGGGGCATTTTTGTTATAATGATGAGATGCAGGCAGTCATTCTCGCAGCCGGCGAAGGCTTAAGGTTAAAACCCGTCACCGAAACCATTCCCAAGTGCCTTTTGAAAGTCGGCAAGAAAACCATTCTTGAAAATACATTATTCCAACTTCCCAAAGAAGTCGGAGAAGTTATTATCGTCGTCGGGCATTTAAAAAGTAAAATTAAAAGCCATATCGGAAACAACTGGAACGGCCGGAATATAAAATATGTGGAACAAACGGAACGGCTCGGCACGGGACATGCGCTTTTTACGGCTAAAGATTCATTGAGGGACGGTAAATTTATCGTGCTTATGGGCGATAATCTGTATTTAAGAAAAGACGTCGAAAATTGTTTAAGGCACGATTTGGCTATCTTAGCCCAGAAAATCGAAAACCCCGAAAGATTCGGCATCATAAAAACAGATGGCAATAATCTGGAAAGCATTACGGAGACGCAAGAGGTGTCTCAGGACACCTTAATCAATTGCGGCCTTTATGTCTTGGATAAAAGAATTTTTGATTATCCCATGGTTGAAATTGGAAAAAAAGAATACGGCCTGCCCCAGACAATCGCGAAAATGGCAAAACGATATCCTGTCGTAATTGAGAAAGCGACATTCTGGATGCCTATCAACGACCTTCAGGATTTAAAACAAGCCGACAAATACATCAAGCAAATTTATCTTTAAGCTTGATTTAAGCGGATATTAGGCTATATGCTTATATGGCATTGAAATCGGGGTGTAGTATACCGGTAGTACGCATGCTTTGGGAGCATGTAGACCGAGTCCAATTCTCGGCACCCCGACTAAATTAGCCCGAGCTTGCCCCCACACCTATGCATAGGTGTGGGGGTGAAAGTCTCGGCGGCCCGACATCTATCGTTAATTTTAATTCCAAGACTTTAATAAAAGATAATGGCAGATACCTGTTATTTTTTATTAAAAATAGACATGTAGCTTTAAAGCTACATATAGTTTTAAAACTACTAACGTCAAATTATTTAAAAAGTCGCAAACTAAAAACTCATTAACGAGTGGCATTATAAATCGCCATGACTTCCGCGGCGGAAAGAGCGCGATTATAAAGACGAACTTCATCAATTAAGCCGTCCATGCGGCCCCATCGGCCTGCTATGTCTAAAGCATAAGATTGCGGGGAAACGCCGCCTGTTATCGTAATATTTCCCGGCGCATAAGGGATGCTATCAACATAAAGATATAGTTTATTAACGTTCCTATCAGCCACAGCTACAATATAATGCCATATATTATCGTTTATCGGGCTTCCCGCGAGTGAATTATAACTGCCACTACCGTCAGCAATAAGCCAAGTCAAATTATTATTCCCATGCTGATACAAAACCCATCCAGGACTATCGGTGGCAGATTGCTTACCAATAATCTGTTTTTGAACAGCAGTTGTTCCTTTTTTAACCCACAAAGATACACTGTAACTCCTTGTGCCAAAATTAAGACTCGAAGAATCAGGCGCGGTCACATAATCATCCAATCCGTCAAAACTCAAAGCATTTCCCACCCTACCTGCAACTCCGTAAGTAACTCCTCCTGCTTGAGTACCATTGTTTCCGCGGCCTGAAGAATCGTAAAGAGTTCCGCTTCCCTCGTCAAACTTCCAATAGCCCACAAGTCCATAATCTCTTGTGCCGGGTGTTAAGGACGCCGATGAAGTTCTTACGGAATAAACTCCGGGGTAGGAATCAACGTCATTTATGGCTTTGGGATGATATTTCTGGGATTCAAACTCGGTCGTAAGCTCCCAGCTCCCTCCCATCACATAAGTGTAATAATTGCCTGACGAAGTCGTGTTTATGGGGTCCACAGGCAGTTTTTCCAAAGGCGTGCCATAGGAAACTGCTGTGAAGTTCAGCGGTATCCAGCCCGTGCCGTCAGAGTCTCGGAGAGTTGATGAAACAACGCAAGCGTAGCTCCAACCCCGGGATGATGTTGGCAAACCTAAGTCTGAGCAATTGGCCTGGCTGGAGGGAATGGAAATGTATATTGTGTTTGCCGTTCCCAAATTCGTCTGGCCAGAAGACTGGTAGACAGAGAGAGCTTTGTTGAGGGTATTTAAATCAGTCATCCTTGTGCTGTCTCTCGCTTGTCTTATGAGTTCCAGAGGGTTGAGAGCTAAAACAGCGACAGTCGCAAGGACGGCGAGAATGCCGATGACTATTAGCAACTCTATCAACGTGAAAGAAGATTCTTTTCCCATTTATCTCGTGTGGTAAAACACGTCCACGATAAAATGCTCATCCGGCAAGATTTCTCCGGTTATTGTTTTATAAATCACTTCTCCAACCTGCTCCGGAGTATGGCGGGCTTTTTCGCTCGGCCACAGAGAATGGAACATTTTTGTGTCAGTCGAACCCGGGGCAACCGTAATCACTCTTACCTTATCCTTAAGCTCATCGTTTAATGACTGGGTAAAATTGATGACTGCCGCCTTGGTCGCGGAATAAATAGAGAGGTCTCCTATTCCGTGAATGCCGGCGCCGGACGCGATATTTATAATAACCTTATCTTTCCCCTCGCCCATTACCCTCAAAGCCTCTTGGGTAACCAAAAAAACTCCTTTTACATTCACGCTCCACATAAAATCCCAATCCTCCTCTATGCTTTTGATAAAGCTGCCGTCTTTTGCCACCCCGGCGT
>JAPLZW010000034.1 GCA_026394835.1 Candidatus Wolfebacteria bacterium | reverse complement strand
CAGGTTCGCCTATCAGGACCGGGTTATTCTTCGTTCTACGGCTTAAAATCTGTATAATCCGGCGTAATTCCTCGTCCCTGCCGATTACCGGGTCAAGTTTTCCAGCCTTCGCCCGATCGGTCAAATTAATGGCATATTTTTCCAAAACCTGGAATTTTGATTCCGGCATTTCATCCGTAATCCTCATTGAACCGCGGAGGTTGGCGAGAATCCGGAACAATGTTTCCCGGCGTAAACCGAATTCTTCCAAAATTTTGCTCGCGGTGGAAGAGGTCTCCAAGACCGCAAGCAACAGATGCTCGCAAGAAATAAATTCGTCTTTTTGGTTCGTCGCGATTTTCGCCGCCTTATCCAAAACCTGCATCAATTCCTGAGAAAGATAAAGTTGCGCCAGATTCGCTCCGGAAAAAATTTTCGGCTCTTTTCTCAGAACTTCATCGATTTTCTCCGACAAAATATCAAGATTTACTCCGGCTTTGGTTAAAAGCGGACGCACCAAAGAACTCTCGTCTTCAATAAGAGAAGACAGAAGGTGGATGGCCCGGAATTCGCCGTGGTTTTCCTTGGCGGCGATTTCCTGGGCGTTCTGCAGCGCCTCCTGGGCTTTAATTGTGAAACGTTGAAAATTCATGGAGAGTGTTCGCTAATAATACGAATTACTGCAAATAATGCTAATCCAGTATTTGCATTATTAAATTAATATTCGCATTATTCGCGATTACTTCATCTTACAGGTTCTTGGGCCTTTCTTCAAGCGTGACGTTCAAAGACAACTCTTTTCCGTTTCTCAAAATCTTTAAAACAATGACGTCGCCAACAACATACTTCTGGAGAATCAAAGATAGAGGATTCGCCTGAGTAACTTTTTCTCCGCCAACTTCTTCCACTATGTCACCCTCTTTGATTCCCGCTTTCATTGCCGGAGAATCTTTAACCACCCCAGCGCCGCTATCGCTCTTCTCTATAAGAGCTCCTTCGCTTACGCCGAGTTTTTTATCAGCGGCCAGCGCATCATCGATCATCGTATACCTGACTCCGAGATAAGGAGTGATAATTTTCCCCGTTTTCCGGACCGAATCAATCGCTCTTTTCACCTGGTTAATAGGAATCGCGAATCCGATATTTTCCGCTCCGGAAACCATGGCGGTGTCTATGCCTATCACCTCGCCCTTTAAATTTAAAAGCGGTCCTCCGGAATTTCCCGGATTAATGGCCGCATCGGTCTGGATTAACCCGCCAATATTTTCGCTCACGCCCCCGCCAGAAGCCGTAATATTTCTCGCGAGTCCCGAAACCACGCCTACCGACACCGTATTCCTGAATTCACCCAGCGCATTGCCGATACCAATAACAGTCTGGCCGAGCTTCAGGCCAGCGGAGTCTCCGAGCTCCAAAACAGGCAGATTTGAAGCGGATATTTTGACAACCGCAACATCACCTGAGGGGTCTCTCGCCACAACTTCGGCGTTGTATTTTTTGCCGTCATTCGTTAAAACCGTGTATTTGGCGGCCACATCCGAAACAACATGCTTATTCGTGACAATAAGTCCGTCCGAAGAAATTATGAATCCGCTGCCGCCGCCGACTTCCTGCAGTTGAGTTCCTTTTTGGCATGGCTGGGAAAACTGATAATCTTGGCCGAAAAATTGTTTATATTCCCGGGGCAGGCCGGCAAAAGGATCGTAAGGACACTGTTCTATTATCGGAACATTTTTAGAAATAGTAATGGCCACAACCGCGGGCGAAGCCTTCTCTACGGAATTGATTATCGCTTGTTCATAATCAACCGTAGGCACATAAGGAACAACGGGAGAAGAAGTCGCGGTCGATAAGAAAATCGTTGACGTCGAAAAACCGGAAAATTTCGGGGCAAGAAATTTAAAATAATCCTTAATGTGGTTATCGTAAAAGTCCTTGAATAAATTCCCTCCTTGCGTCATAGCTGCGGAATCGGTGTTCGCTCCGGCCGGACGCAAAAAATATGAAGATATCCGGAATCCCATGAGCCCTCCCAAGACGGCTATCAAAAAAATAATTAGCAAAATTTTCCTGCTCATAGTAATATTATAATGTTAAAACCCCGTAAATAATACGATTTTTTGCCTTTTACGGTTTCATAACCGCGAAAACCATGCAACCCGGACATTTGACAAATAACAATTATAAACACAGAATCGACACTCTGCAAGTTAATTACCCAACCTGCTTTTATTTTTATGTCGCGCTTTTATGAAATCCTGCCGGGACTCCTGGCGTGGATAACAATTTTTCTTATATTTTTCCTTTCCTGGCTTCTGCCGGCCTATGTTTCAATTTTCATAATTTTTTTCGATATCTATTGGCTTTTTAAAACCGTCTATTTATCTTTTCACCTTCGTTCTACTTTCAACAAGATGAAAAGAAATCTGAAAATCGACTGGCTAGAAAAGCTACGGACGATAACCAATGACGATAATAATGACAACGATAGTCATAGTCATGGTCACAATAATCATTGGTCAAAAATATATCACTTGGTGATATTGCCGATGTACAAAGAATCTTACGAAGTCGTAAGGGAATCTTTTGAAAGCCTCGCGAAATCCAATTATCCCAAAGAAAAATTTATAGTTATCCTCGCAACCGAGGAACGAGCCGGCTCCGAGACCCAAGAAAAAGCGAGGAAAATAGCGCGGGAATTCGGCAGTAGCTTTTTTAAGTTCGCCGTGACCACGCATCCGGCCAACGTTCCGGGAGAAATTCCCGGCAAGGGTTCAAACCAGGCATATGCCACGAAAGAAATCAAAAAAAATATCATAGACCCCCTCCAAATTCCTTACGAAAATATTTTGATTTCCGTTTTTGATATCGACACCCAAATCCCCCGCGATTATTTCGGCAGGCTAACCTATGTTTTTCTTACGGCCAAGCATCCGGAAAAATCGAGCTATCAGCCTATTCCTCTTTTTATAAACAACGCCTACGAAGCGCCGGCCTTAGCGAGAGTCATATCCTTTTCTTCAACCTTCTGGCAAATGATGCAGCAATCAAGGCCCGAAAGGCTCACAACCTTTTCTTCGCACTCAATGCCCTTCAAAGCTTTGGTTGAAATCGGCTTTTGGAATATCAATGTGGTTTCCGAAGATTCAAGAATTTTCTGGCAGTGCTACATTCATTACGGAGGCGACTGGCGAGTGGAACCGCTTTTGTATCCGGTTTATATGGACGCGGCCGTGGCTCCGACATTCTGGGGAACGATGCTCAATCTCTACAAACAACAGCGCCGCTGGGGCTGGGGCTGTGAAAATATCCCCTATATGTTTAAGGGTTTCCAGCAATCCCGACGTAATGTCGGGACCCCGACCGAAGCGTCGGGGAAAATTTCCCTGCGGAAAAAAATATATTGGGTCTTTAACACTCTTGAAGGATTCCATTCTTGGGCGACAAACGCCATTATGCTTTTTATTTTGGGCTGGCTGCCGATACTCGTAGGCGGAAATATTTTCCACGCCACGCTGCTTTCTTATAATCTGCCCCGGGTCACAAGATGGATTATGACCCTGGCAATGGTTGGCGTCGTAAGTTCCGCGATTTTAAGCATCGCGCTTCTGCCGCCCAAACCAAAATGGTTCAAGCCTTGGCACTACATCCTTTATTTTTTCCAGTGGATACTGATGCCGGTTACGCTTATAATTTTCGGCGCGATTCCCGGACTTGAAGCCCAAACGCGGCTTATGCTCGGCGGCAAATTCCGGCTGGGATTCTGGGTCACGCCGAAACAACGGCTCACCGCCAAGATTTAAGCCATAAGATTTATGATTTAAGAATTTGCTTCTTATTTCTCGTTCTTATTTCTTACTTCTTAAATCTTATTTCTTCACTTCGTACTATTATAAATCGCCGTCACTTCCGTCGCGGAAAGCGCGCGGTTATAAATGCGGACATCATCAATAAATCCCTTCATATAATTTGTAGCCCCCGCAGCCATTCCCCTGCCAATTTCAAAAGGCACGGACGTGTTAGACATATTGTTGCCTGCGATTTTTGGAGTAGAAATTAGAGAAATCCCGTTCTTATAAAGCTGGGCTATGGCGCCATCCCCGACATATGCGTAAAGATTCCATAATGTATCGTAGTTAGTCCCTATATTCGCGTAAACATTGCCGCCACCGGAGTTCCAAGCAACACAGGAAATAGCAGGTGGGGAATTGGTATATATTGAATATTCCCAGGGACTGCCCCTTTTGCCCAATATCCCTATTAGGCTTGTGGTATCCGATGCTTTCATCCAAAAAATAATCGTAAATATGTTATTTGGGAAAGAAAGATTATCTTTATCTCCGATGCTTACATAATCATCCGTCCCATTAAATTGACCTGTATATTGTCCTACCTTGCCAGCCGTATAATGCGTGCCGGTACCACTCCAAGCACCATTGTTTCCCATGCCGCTTGAATCAGTGGATGTGGAATTAGTTCCCCCCTCATCAAACTTCCAGTAGCCCACAAGACTTGAATCGCCGTAGTCTATGGGCAGGAGAGTGAGATTAGTGCCTTCTTCGTAGAGTCCTGGGTATGAGCCACCATCTTTGGAGGTTTTGTCGGCGCTTCCTCCCATCTTGTATTTTACGGATTCAAAGGAGGCCGCGAGTTGCCAGCTTCCTCCCATCACGTAGGTATAGTAGTTTCTGGTTGATGTGGAATTGATAGGGTCAACTGGCAACTTCTCCAGGGGTGTGCCATAGGAAACCGCGCTGAAGGTAAGCGGTATCCAACCAGTACCATCGATTTTCTGAAGTGTGGAACTTGCGACGCAGGCGTAAGTCCATCCGGAAGGCAACGCTGGCAAACCCAGGTCAGAGCAATCAGCCGCGACATTCTTCGGTATGGAAACGTAAACCGTGTTGGCCACACCAAGATTAGTCTGGCCTGAAGACTGGTAGATAGAGAGAGCTTTGTTTAGGGTATTCAAGTCAGCCATTCTCGTGCTGTCTCTCGCCTGCCTCACGAGTTCTAAAGGGTTTAAA
>JAPLZW010000004.1 GCA_026394835.1 Candidatus Wolfebacteria bacterium | reverse complement strand
GTTCTGCTCCGGGATAAATTCCGGGAGTTTCTGGCTGATTTATCTCCGCGTGAGCAGGAAATTTTACAGATGCGTTTCGGCCTGGAAGACGGGATTACTCATACACTCGAAGAAGTCGGTAAAAAGTTCGGAGTCACAAGAGAGCGCATCCGGCAGATTGAGGCCAAGGCTTTGGCAAAGATAAAACAGCACGCGAAAGCCAAGGAATTGGAGGAATATTAGGGTTGTTTGCCAAGAGGTGACTTTCCCGGGGTTTTGTGCTACCATAAAGGCATTGAAAATCAGGCGAGCTTTTATGGCTAAGAGAGGGCTGTTTCGGTTGAAAAAGGTCTAATGGCTTTCTCTCTGAGTACGCCGGTAGGCGGACGAAGAGCTAGAAAACCTTACCCGCCAAAATTTTTGCGAAGCAAAAACTTAGGTGGGTGCTCAATATTGTAGTAAAATTTACTACGCATTGAGCTTGTAAATTTAAACAATATAGGCATGAAAAAAATACTCGTTTTCGGGTTTTTAGCGTTAGCGGCGTTAGTCTTGTCGCAGGCGATAGCTTTAGCTTCGGGGTCAAGTACCGGCCAGTCCGGGACGCCGTTTCCTTGGAACATAAGTTTAAAAGACCTGGGTATTTCCAATCCGGGAATTTTGCCGTCAAACCCTTTTTATTTCATTAAAGAGTGGAGCCGGTCCATTAAACAGGTTTTAACTACGGACCCCGTGAAAAAATTGAATAACGATTTGGCGGACATGAACGAGCGTGTTGCCGAGATCAAAAAACTTTCCGACATATCGTCTTCCGACCCGGAAGATATTATAAGCGCCATTGATAAATACGGTTCAAGTGTTGTTGCTATGAAAGCGGATTTGGTGGCTTTGGACAGCTCGGCCGCGAATCAGGGAACCGGCGATTTTATAAATAATCTTCTTTCGACATCGTTGAAGCATGAGGAGGTTTTTGACCAGATAAAGTTCCAGTTTCCGGGTGATGACGAAATGGCGAGCAGTCTTCTCGTGGCTCATTCCAAAATTGAATCGCTCGTAGTTGTAATTCCGGCGAAATTCGACACACCGGACGCATTTAAAAAAAGATTGGGCGATATTATGCAATCAGGACTTACGGGAGTAACAAGCACCGAAACCATCATCTTTAAAAACTTGAGAAACATTGAAATTCTGGATCAAATGAGCGGAAGCTTTTCTATTACGACCAAAATTAAGGTCAATGAACTGTCGGCAGGTTTGATTAAAAACATTGAAGATGGGCTCGGTAAGCTTGACCAAAATGGCCGGGCTGATATTTTTAACTCAAAAACTTTAATGGAACTTCCCGGAGACCGGAATATTTTGAGCGGAATTCTGGACATAATAAAATCACAAAGCAGCGACAGAATTATCTCGGACGGAGTCGACGGGTTCAAGAGGGCGATCCTTGAGAAGCAAATTGCCGATAATGGATATGCTAAAGAAGACATCTCCGCGATGCTTAAAAATTCCGGAGATTTGATAGTTAAAATCAAAGATAGCCCGGACCCCAGCTTGGCAAAATCCGTGAAATCTCAAATAGACGATTATTTGGTTAAGGCGCAAGACGAAATAAATCAAGCCAATAAAGCTCTTGGTAATAATGACTTAGTTGGAGCTTACGGGCTGGCGATTGCGGCTGGAAATGACGCCGAAAGCGCAATGAATATTTTGGGTTTAAAACTGATCCCTTCTGCCGGGACAAGCGCCACAAGCACCGCAACTAGCACGGAAAATCTTGTTTCTTCAACTCCCGCATCGGCTGGAAAAAAATAAAAGCCAAAAAATCAGTTTAAATGACTTCGGACGAAATAAGAAAAGCATATCTCGATTTTTTTAAAGGAAGGGGGCATGTTATCGTTCCTTCGGAATCTTTGGTGCCCGAGAATGATCCCACAACGCTTTTCACCGGCTCGGGAATGCAGCCGATGCTCAGATATTTGCTTGGTGAGAGCCATCCCTCGGGAAAAAGAATTTGCGATAGCCAGAAATGTTTTCGCGCTCAGGATATTGAAGAAGTGGGTGATAACCGGCACACCACTTTTTTTGAAATGCTTGGTAATTGGTCTTTGGGAGATTATTTTAAAAAAGAACAGATATCATGGATGTTTGAATTTTTGACAAAAGTGTTGGGTTTGTATCCCGGCAATATTTACGTAAGCGTTTTCCGGGGAAATGAAAAATTAAAACTTCCTCGCGATGACGAATCGGTCGGGATTTGGCAAGAAGTTTTTAAAGAAGCGGGCATTAAAGCGAAGGCGGTGGATTTTGCCGAAAAAAACGGCATGCAAGGCGGAAGGATTTTTTATTATGACGAAAGAAAAAATTGGTGGTCCAGAACCGGGACTCCGGAAGAAATGCCTTTGGGAGAGCCCGGGGGGCCTGACAGCGAAATGTTTTGGGATTTCGGAGATGAGCTTAATATCCACGAAAATTCTCCGTATAAAGATAAACTCTGCCATATAAATTGCGATTGCGGGAGATTTCTTGAAATCGGGAATAATGTGTTTATGGAGTATCTAAAAACCGAAAGCGGATTTTCTCTGCTTCCCCAAAAAAACGTTGATTTTGGCGGCGGGCTAGAAAGAATGGTGGCGGCGCAGAATAACCAGCCCGATATTTTTAAAACGGATGTTTTTAACGATTTGGTTTCAAAGATCAGGGAACTGGCGGGAGAGATTGAAGTCAGCGCGGTGAGAGTTTTTGCCGACCATTTGCGCGCGGCGTCGGTTTGCCTTTTGAGCTTATAAAAGAATTGGCTCCGGAAAAAACCAAAGATTTGTCAAAAACGAGTTTTGACAGGGAATTTGAAAAACATCGGGAAGTTTCGCGCGCCGGAGCGGAGAAAAAATTCGGCGGGCACGGATTGCTTATGGATACCGGCGAGCTTAAAGCGGGGAACAAGGAAGAAATTAAGAAGGTTATCCGTTTGCACACGGCGACGCATTTGCTTTATTGGGCCATCCGCCGGATTTTGGGACAAGATGTAAAACAGATGGGTTCGGACATTAATCCCGAACGGGCGAGATTTGACTTCTCCGCTTCAAGAAAATTAACTCCCGAAGAAGTGAAAAAAATGGAAGAGATGATGAATGAAAAAGTCCATGCCGATTTGCCGGTTTATTTCAAAGAAATGCCGAAAACAGAAGCCGGGAAAACCGGCGCAGTCCAGAATTTCAAACAGAAATACCCTGATATGGTGAAAGTTTATTTTATCGGTTCGGAGTCCTCGGGGGGAATA
>JAPLZW010000090.1 GCA_026394835.1 Candidatus Wolfebacteria bacterium | reverse complement strand
ACACTCTTTCCCTAGACGTGTGCTCTTCCGATCTTTTAGATTTTATAAAAAATAACCGGCGGCATATCTGTGGGATCACGAATTTAAATACCTGTAATGCCCCTTTAGGTTCAGAGCTGTCTAGGGATTGTAAGAAATTTGAGTTATTTTTTCCTGTTCAAGGGTTATTAAGAGATTCGCGTTGGCAGACGCAGGAAGGTAATACCTATGCGCTACGCACAAAAAGAGCAAAGGAGGCATTAGAGCTCGCAAAACAATTGGAGATTCCTATATTTGTATCTAATGTTTATGCAAAAATGATCACGGAGAAAAGTTTATCAGGTGCTCGTCTTACGGAAGAATGCCAGAGAGAAAAGAAAGATATTCTTTTAGTTGTTTGTCCGGTGTGGGGTACGGAGGCTCCTCCTTTGGGGGTAGCGTATCTTTATTCTTATTTGAAACAAAAAGGGTTGTCTCCGGCAGCGTGGGATATAAATATTGATATGTTTAATGATTTGTATACTGAAGCAGGATTGTGGAAGATGCAAAATTACAGGTTATGGAACGACAAAAATCTGTTTGAATCTAAAATACTCCCGCTATTTGATCATAAGATTGATCATTATGTAAAAGAGATTTGCGCGCAAGATATAAAAATAGTTGGTTTTTCCGTTAACGCGGGAAACTCGCTTTTTTCTATTGAGATGGCGCGTAGGATAAAGAAAGAAGATCCCCGGAAAATAATTATTTTTGGCGGGCCGCATTCAAAATGGTTTAGGAACGATATCGATCATTTGGAAAAATATATTGATGTGTACCGGGGTATCTACCCTGGCCTGGTGGATATTTTTGTGATTGGGGAGGGTGAACTTGCGCTGTCAAGAATTATAAAATGCATTAAGAATAATCAAAAGTTAGATACCGTTCCCGGTATAATTTTTTATCGTGATAATAAATATGTGCAATCTGTAGGGGAAGGCTTAGTGGATGTTTTAGACGACATACCTTTCCCTGATTTTACTTGGACAGATTCCCATAAATATGCTGAAAAAAAGACGTATATTTTAATGAGCAGAGGCTGTATTCGGCGCTGCGCGTTTTGTAATGATTATTTTGTTTCTTCGAAATTTAGGTGCCGGAGCGCTGGTAATGTATTTGAAGAGATTAAAAAAAGGCTTCAAGAAAATAAAATAAATAATTTTGAATTTTGCGATGTGATGTTAAATGCGGATGCGCAAGCTTTGGGGGAGCTTTGCGAACTAATCATTAAGTCGGGCATTAAAATTAAGTGGACAGGCCAGGGGGCGATTAAAAAAGATATGACTCAGGATCTGCTCTTTAAGATGAAGGAGTCCGGATGCAGTACAATTACTTATGGAATCGAGACTTTTTCAGATAAGGTGTTAGGGTTGATGAATAAGCCGTTTTCCTACGAGGAGATCCAAAGAGTACTCTTTGAAACCTCAAACGCCAAGATTGAAGGCTACATAAACATAATTACCGGTTTTCCGGGAGAGACGGAGGTTGAATTTAGTCAAACAGTTAAACGGCTTAAGGAATGTAGCAAGTTTATCAGAGGCATTTCAAGTTTAGCGCCTTGCCTGGTTACCCTGGGTTCTTCTCTACAGCTTAATCCGGAGAAATATGGGATTATTCATACTGAAAAAGACAGTTATTTTAATTGGCACACTAAGGATGGCAATAATTATGCATTAAGGAAGTCTCGCATAAGCAAAATCTTGTTTGAAACATCCAAGTTGAAGCTGCCTGTAGGTATAGTTAATCTATATGATGACGATAACCTGGATAGTAAAGAAGGCGCGGTAACGGAGGATACAAATACTGGATTAGACTTTCTTTTGGTTAATTTGCCGCCGTGGGCGCAG
>JAPLZW010000086.1 GCA_026394835.1 Candidatus Wolfebacteria bacterium | reverse complement strand
GTTTCCTCCGGAATTTATCTGAAACAAAAATTGTCATACGCTTTGCCTTTGCGGACCTATGCGGAAGCAAATGTGGACACTTTTTCTCCGATATTGAGCGGCCTCTCAAAATTGAAAGAGCTTGGCGAGGGGGCGGCAATCCAGGTTTTGGCAAGGCCCGCGGCTCCGTCAGCCAAAAAATCCATACTGAAAATGATATCAAGCTTGAAGAAGGGGATGAAATTTGAAGACGTAATAAAGAGTTTTGGCATAAGCGCGAAAGATTTAGGCAGCGCGTTGAGTCCCCAAGACCCCGATAAAAAAGAAAAAGAAGAAAAAATCATAGATGACGAAGCGATAAAGCTTTTGGAGGCGAAAATCGCGAAACCGCTTTTGGCCGTAAATTTTCGCGTGGTTGCTTCCGCTGCCGTAAATTATGAAGTTGAATCCCTGCTTCAGGGCATTGACTCCGCGATTTCCCAGTTCAGCGCGCCATTGCGGCAGGAGCTAAAAACCGTAAAGCAAAAAAATCCGCAGAAACTTATTTACCAATTTTCTTTCCGTGAATTCGACGAAAACCAGATTATGATTTTAAACAGCGAGGAAGCGGCGAGCCTGTTCCATTTGCCCGCGGCTTCAACCGCCGTGGCTCGGGTCAAATGGCAAAAATCAAAAGAAGCGCCTCCTCCGGATAATCTTCCGAAATCGGGGACTTTGATAGGCGAAAGCTTGTTCCGGGGAGAGCCTAAAAATATCTATATAACGGACGATGACAAGCGCCGCCAAAACCTCCTGGATTATCTGATTGAGCAGGACATACAGACTGGCAAAGGCGCGGCGATTATTGACCCGCACGGAGATTTGGTGGAGAAGATTTTAAGCGTGGTTCCCAAGGAAAGGATTGATGATGTTTTGGTTTTTGACCCTGCCGACCGATGGCGGCCGCTCGGCCTCAATATGCTTGAATATGATTTTGAGAGGCCCGAAGAAAAAACTTTTATCGTGAACGAGATGCTGGGAATCCTGATGAAGCTTTTTCCTGATTCCGGAGACGCTATGGGCCCGATGTTCCAGCAGTATATGCGGAATTCGCTTTTGCTTTTAATGGAAGATATGCCTAATGAGCCCGCGACTTTGATGGAAGTGGCGAGGATTTTCACGGATGCCGATTTTAGGGAAAGGAAGCTCGCGAGAATTACAAACCCGGTGGTAATAGATTTTTGGCGGAAGGAGGCCGTGAAAGTCGGCGGAGAAGCGTCTCTCAATAATATGACGCCTTACATCACTTCCAAGTTTTCCAATTTCACTTCCAATGATTATCTGCGGCCGATTATCGGCCAGCCGAAATCGGCTTTCAATTTCCGGAAAATAATGGACGAGAAAAAAATCCTTCTGGTTAATCTGTCAAAAGGCAGGATAGGCGATTTGAATGCCAATCTTCTGGGAATGATTATTACGGGTAAGATCCTGATGGCGGCTTTGTCGCGAGCTGATGCTCCGGAAAAAGAACGCCATGATTTCAATCTTTACATAGACGAGTTCCAAAATTTTACGACCGATTCCATTGTCACAATTCTGTCCGAAGCCAGGAAGTACGGATTGAATCTCACGATGGCGCACCAATTCATCGCCCAACTTACGGAAAAAATCAGGGACGCGGTTTTCGGCAACGTCGGCAATATCATTTCTTACCGCGTGGGAGCGCAGGACGCGGAATTCCTGGTCAAGCAATTTGAACCGGTATTCTCGGAAAATGACTTGCTGAATATAGATAACTTTAGGGCTTACGTAAAAATCCTGATTAACGGCGCGACTGCCAAGCCATTCAACATCCATGTTTTCCCGGCGAAAATCGGAGACAAAGAATTGGCCGGACAGATTGCCGAAATCTCCAGATTGAAATACGGCCGCGACAGGCAGGAGGTGGAGGAGGAGATTCTCAAGAGATTGAGGAATTAGTATCTAGAATCTAACAGCGAAAATTCCTAAACCTTAAGCTCTAATACCTGATTAAAATCAAAATGTAAATATCAAAAATCAAAATGACAGTTCAAAATGTTAAAATGATATTTGATTTTTACATTAACCGGGATGGCTAAAGATTCCTCATTTACTCTCATAGAGCTCCTCATCGTCATAGGAGTTTTAGCCGTCCTCGCCACTATCGCTGTCTTAGCTCTTAACCCTCTGGAACTCGTAAAACAAGCAAGAGACAGCCAAAGAATGG
>JAPLZW010000028.1 GCA_026394835.1 Candidatus Wolfebacteria bacterium | reverse complement strand
TGTGATAATGGTTTTTTTCATTACTTATAAAAATTACTTAATCTGAACATCCCAATGCCTCGGCCTGGTTTGCGTTTGCCCGCTACTATTGGTATAGGTAAGGTTCGGCTCAAGAGCCCACACAGCCCCTGTTTCTTTGTTTTTAAAAAGCGGAACTAAAGTTTTTCCATCAATATCCGTCCTAGTCCCTACCGATTCAAAACGACTCTGATCTTGGGTTATGAATTTATCAAGTTTTCCATTTACTCCATCCGTACCTTGAGTGTCAAATTTGTTGCCATTGGCATGACTAGCCTCACCCGCAGCGTGATTTCCTTCGGTAACACTAGTAATAATCATATTTTTGCCACCGATAAGATCGGCCACGTAAAGCATTTCGTTAACAGTCGCTCCTCTGGCACCGTCAAAGCTGACACAGCCCTTTGTTGTTCCGGAATAGATTCCTTGCCCGCAAGGAGTATCACCCCCCAAAATCTGAAGTCCGCTACCATTCAATTTAATATTAGAGCGAACTGTCGCTTCTGTTAACGTAGCCTGAGAAGCAAGCTCGGCAATACTACCCGTAGACCTTACGCCACTCTGTATATCGTTTCTATTGTATCCAGCAAGAGCAGAAGAACCTCCTGTTGTATCAGCAGGCACGTTCAACGCCGGTAAAACAAATCTCATATTCACCAAATCCGGATTGATGGTGTATAAAATCAGATACGCGCCCAAAAGCAGAATCAATCCGTAAATCGCGCCCTAGATCCATTCTTTGGCTTCGGTTTTTTTGTCCACCGCGCCGGATATTGTGTATAAAATCGCGCCCCAAATCAAAACCACAAAGGCCGAGCCGCCGGCCAGCCCAAGACCAACAAGATAAAGTCGGTTAATCAGCCCGGGTATTCCATTATCCGGATTTGACCAGGGATACACGAAAGTATTGGCGGCAAAAGATAAATTAAAAACGAAAAACAGGAAGAAAATCGCCGCCGCCCCGATTATTAAATTTTTATAATTTTTTTTCATTATTTGACTTGAAGCCGGAGATTTTGGCTCGCGAACTCCATTTCATTTTGATAATTCTTAACCGTTGAGTTCAGATTGATTATAAAATCCTGCGGCATATTGGTTGAATCAATGTCAAGTTTCAAAGTCCAGGGTTCATTGGTATCTCCCGGAAAAGTTTGGTTGTTGAGAGACCAGTCAAAAGAAAGGCTGTTTAAATCCGCCACATTGAAAAAGAACGGAGCCGCGGCAAAATAATTGTCTCCGGCGCTGATATAACGGTTAAGATGCGGCCAATCAATAACCGTCTCGGGAGCGGCAACGGGAATTTTTACGATTTTATCCAACGCCGTTCCCTTGTAATCGGGAAGAGAAATTCTTACGCTCGTCTCCTGCCCCCTGTAATCGGGAATCTGAAAATTAAGATTTTTTATGCCTAAGCCGTTATTTTCATTCTGTTTCACCTGGTCGTTTATATACCAACGCACGATTGTTTTTGAAAGGTCCGCGGATTTGCCGTTATCAATCAGTTCAAAACCAATCTGGACTCCGGAGTCCTTAGTCCCTAAAATTTTCCCCTGATACCAGGCCGGAGCGTATGTCTTGGTTTTCCAAGTAACCAAAAATTGCGGCTGGGAGGTTTGAGCGTTAACGGATGGAATAAAAAACACAGGCAGAAACCCGAGAAAAACCAATAGAATTGTTTTGATTTTAAAATTAAGCATATGCTTCCAGGAATTTAACTCCTCTCTCAAGAAGCTCCATGACTTCACCTTGCTTCTTCATCTCAAAGTGATTATTAAGATAAATTACTATCAATAACGTTATTGTCCGAATCGTAAAAACTCACGCAGTGGCTTCATCAAGAATAAACCCCAATAGAATAATCAAGATCCTCTTCACGAAAAAGCTACCATTAACGCCTCTGAATAACGACCACATAAAGAGCGCCACAGAAACACAAAAACCAAAAATGTATGACATAAGCCAAATTGATATACCTAACACACCAGTAGCTATCTCGAGAAACACTATAATTTCAAGGATGTCGGCCACCACCGAAATTGTAATAGTGATTATTTTTTCAGGCAATGTGACCACAGCAGCTTCTGAATGCTGAACAGCCATCACTAATTCCTCTACGCTTTTATTTTCTAAATCAGCCATAATTATTTGAGTTTCTTCTGCTCCATTAATTCTTCGGGGTTTGTCGTGATAATCTGATTTTCGTAATAAGACGGAACAATCTGGATGGCAACGTGTTTCAAACCGGCGGAGAAAAGCCCCTCACCCACCCCGGCCTCAAGCAATAAACCCTTCTCGGCATCGGTCAGGTGAAATGTTTTGGAAATCAATTCAATTGTCGCCGGAGCTTGTTTTAAAAGCAGCTGGAGCGAAGAGTTGTATATAATCGGCCTGCCCTGCGGCGAGTTCATAAAATCTTCCACGTCTTGGGTAATTGTTGTCACACCGAGATAATATTTTCTTCCCCTCTTCACGATGCTGAAAAGAAAATCAGCCGAATCCTTGTATTTCATCATCCACCACGCCTCGTCGATTATCAAAATCCTTTTTTTCATTTCGGCGCGGATAAGATTCCAGATATAATTCAAAATAATGTACATCGCGATTGGCCGGAGCTCGTCTTCCAGGTCGCGGATAGAAAAAACAATAAGCTTATTTTTCATATCGACATTGGTCTGCTGATTGGTAAAACCGGCATAACTGCCTTTCGTGAATCTTTCCAAACGCTGGGCCATGCCTTTACCGCCGTCCATATTCTGGAGAACAGACTGTAAATCTCCCAAAAGCGGGGGTGTGATGCCGGTAAAATCTTTTTTGTCGGCGGTAATGTCGCGGGACGCGTAAGTTTCGGTGATGGCGATATCAAGCATTGCTCCCTCTTCCGCGGTTATTTCTCCAAGCATCAACTTCACAAGCCCGGTCAAATTCAAAATATGCGAACGGAAAACATTTGCCGGGTCTTCGTCTTCCGGGATTATCGGAATATCAAAAGGATTAATCTGGTTTTTTGAACTCAAAGAAATCTTGAAATAACTGCCGCCGACGGACTCGGCCAGCTTTTCGTATTCGTTTTCCGGGTCAATAACCAAGATATCCGTTCCCATCATAAGAGACCTGATAATTTCAAGTTTTGTCGCGTAGGATTTACCGGAACCCGCCTTAGCAAAAACAACCTGATTGGCGTTTTCCAAAGAAAACCGGTCAAAGATGATAAGCGAGTTATTGTGGCGATTAATGCCGTAAAGCACGCCCTCGTCGGAAGTTAAATCCATGGAAACGAACGGGAAAAACGAAGAAACCGGGCCGGAATTCAAAGGCGTGTGTATCAAAAGCTTGTCTTCGTTAAGGGGGAAAGTGGAAGTCAAACCTTCCATCTGCTGGAAAACCGCCGGTTTCGCGTAAACCAGCTGCGATTCAAGGGTGGAGTAAAAACTTTCTTCCACCTTCTCCAAATCTTCCTTGGTATCGGCGTAAATCGTGATATAAGTGCCGACATTGAATAATTTTTCCTGCGCCTGTTGAAGCTGGTCGCGCAAATTTTCAATATCCTGGAAAGCGGTTTCCAATATCGGATCCCTCACCAAACCCTTCTGTTCCCTTTCCATCAGCTGAGCTTCTATCTGAGTTGTCTTTTTCCTCAGGCTTCTTAACGCCGTTGCGGTATCAACAGGATGGACGAAAATGGAAATATCCAAAAGCTGGGGAGAATTAATGATGGAATCAAACCAGCCGCTCGAAAGATACCGGGGATAAGTGAAAACGAAGATCGTCTTGGCGAATTTATTGCCAATCTTCAAATAATTTGCGTTAATTTCCACTCCCGACGGAGCAATAACATTTTTAATGTCTTTTACGCCGGGCTTATAAGATTGGGGGATGTTTATTTTTTCGTTCATAACATAAAATTCGGTTATTCTTTATTCTTGGGCGATTTTTAAGTCCTTTTTTTCGGTTGTCCCCGGATTATACAGATTGTAAAAAAGTTCTATCAATTCTTCATCGTTTAAAGCTACCGCCCTTAAGCCGATTTGGTTCAGTCCCGATATCACCTGGTCGGTGCGCTGATTAAGCTGTATCAATTTTTGCTCTATTGTCTGCTCGAGCTGGACTGATTTCGCCTTGCCGGCTAAACCTAAGAATCCCAAAAATTTTTTCCCTTGGTTCGGAACGGTGACGGGGTCATAAGGGACCACGGCAAAAAAAGTCTTTGCCATCACGGCATTCGTATCCACAAAAGACCGGATAAATTCAACATATTCCGAAACCTGATTTTTCAGCAATTCGTTCGGCTGGCCGTCCTCCAAGCCTTTAAGCTTCTTTAAATAACTTTCTATATTAAGCTTTCTGGAATGGATTACTATTTGGATGGAGAAATCCAAGGTATTCAAAAATCCCTGATAAGACATGGTTATCATATTCTGCTCTTCTTCCGATTTCAGCTCAAAATTCGTTCCGGAAACCATAAGCAAGCGCCGCAAACCGCTGTTTTTCAAAATCACGACCCCGTCTTTTATGTCCTCTATATCCACAAACTGCTGGGTCGCGCCTGTTTCTTTAACGTCAATTTTCTCCTGGCCTGGCATATCTTTTTAATTATATTACAAAATCAACTTATTTTATACGCGTTATCTGTAATCTACGCGCCTCGCGATTTCCTTATCAGCTGTTATTTTCCGGAACACGTTGAATCTTTCGTCTTTCCCCATCGGCATTCTGATGATTTTTTCCCGTTTCGCAATCGGTGTCTTTGAAGTCATAAGGTTTTGCCAAAGTTTTTTAATATCCGGCATCTCGTCGCGACCATCAGCCAGAAACTGAATTGCAAAATAAAAAAAAGCATAAAACACAGACCGCCGCCTGCGGCCAGCCACAAAAATTGCTTTATGGTCAAAGGCCCGACGATCTTATCTTCTGTTTCTATAAATTGTGGAATTTGAAATTGCATATCACTTTTCCCCTATCTGGAATGTTCTTAAATCAACGATTGTCTCGTCTTTCGGTTTTTCCGGGACCGGCTTTGGCTGAATTTTTAAAGGCTCCGGAGGCATTGTTTTGTTAACCGACGGTTTTATCTCTTCGATTTTTGATTGGGAAATTTGCGACATCGGAATGGAAAATTGCGGTTCCGCTTGTTTTATCTCCTGTGGCGCGGGCGGTTTTGGAGGCTGAGGCGGCTTTGGAATTCCCGACGCGGGAATTCCCAGAAAAGAAACCGGCCCTTGCGGAATAGGTGTTGGGGGAACCGGCGGCGCAACCGAATTCAATGATACCGGCCCATCTTTTACCGGGCTACTGGCTATCTCCCCCAAGAGTGAAAGCGGTGTCCGGAATTCCGTATAATGAACTATCCTTGGCGTTTGCTCCGCCGGATTCACCGGCGCTTTTGGCGCTAAAGGCGCGCTTAAATTCTCTTTGCCGAATTTAACCTGGGCCGCGACTCCGGAGGCATTGCCCGAAGAATATCCGGAGCCGGAAGTCTCAGGCTTCCTGCCAAAACCGAATAAACCGCCCAAGGAGCGGCTTGCGCCGGCGGTTGCCGGTTTCAATTTTGTTTCTTCGTGAAGAATCATGGGCCCCGCATCGGCTATCGGCATCGGCGCGCCTTGCGGAGCGAAGTTTTTCAACATTTCCGTTTTGGAAGAATCAATTCCGGAAGGAAATGGCGCAGGCTGGGGAATACTGATGGGAGCCGGCGGAGCTTTGAGATCAATCACGTTGCTTTCTCCCCAGCTCGCGGCAGGCGCCGGCGCGTAAACTTTTTTCAAGTCTTCACGGATAGGAGCGAAGATTTTTTTATCCACTTCGGCGCTTATAGCCGCGGAGATTTGGCCATTAATTTGCAACTCATTGGTAATTTCTCTGGCCAAGTCTTCAGAATGGATAAAACCAAGGATGATGTATCCGACCAATTTTCCAACTTCCATTGTCCTATTCTCATTTAAGTGTTGAGATAAGCAGATATTTTGGATGAGATTCGCGTTGATATCGGAAAATAACGCGTCTTTCAGCGTATCCGGCAAAGAATCTAATCTATTAAATGACTGTTCTCTTGAGATTTTTATCATCTGTGTATCTTTTTACAAATAAGCGGCGTCATTCCTAAAATCCTTTTTTTCTTCTTTTTTCTCTTCCTTTTTCGCTTCCTTTTTCGCTTCCTCAACCCTGTCTATTCCAATACCTAAACTCTGAGCCGTAAAACCGGTGTAGAAATTATAAGCTTTGGGATGTTTAGCCTTAAGCCATTCCGATGTCGTCATATTGGCTCCCCCTGCTTCCTGCTTAACATATCTCCACAAGTTTCTATCGTGAAATTCCTCCATATTAACTCCTTTAATATTCCGATATATATTACCCAGCCCATCAGGAACAGTTTCCAATATCCTTTTGGCCGCCTCCTCTTTAAAAGCTTTGTGGATTTCCGGACTTAAACCGAATTGCGGCTTCTGGCCAAAAAATTCATCTACTTCCATCTTGTTGAAATGTTCAGCGCGGAATCCTTTATAAAAATCTCTCGTAGCATCTTCAAGGGTTACCACCTTTTCAACCTCAGTGCCATCTTGTTGTTTTACTTTTCTCTTTATTGTTTCTCCTTTGGCTACCCTTAACATTTCATCATTAAACCCAACCGTTCTTTCCATAGAGGAATAGTCAGGAGCAGGCTGTCCATATTTTATCATCAAATTCCTTGTGTCATCGTTTATGAATTTACTGGCGTCGGGAAGCAAATCAAGGGTCTTATTTTGTCTCAACCTTTGAAGAGCCGCCACTCTTGTCGGCGCGTCAAAAGTATTCATCATTTTCGCCACTCTGTAATCGTCAAGTCCGTTTATTCTCTTTTTTGACTCTTCCACGAATTTTTCCGCGCCAAGAGCGGCTGTCTTGCCAAGACCGGCGCCAGCATGCCTTACCAAGGCCGACGTTCCCAACGTTGCAAAATCAACCCATCTTTTACCGGCAGCAAATCTTTGCATCCCCTCAAGAACTTTTTTTCCACGTTCTGACCTAAGAGGAGAAGTGCCAAGTTGTCGCCCTTTTCTGCCAGCATATGCCCCCACGCCCTTCCCGATTTTTCCTGCCCAGCTTACCCCGAAACTTCCGCCCTCTATCCCAAGCTTATTGGCCGTATATATTCCGCCGAAAAGCAAACCTAAAATCACAAAAAGTTCCGCTGAATAACGGAAGAATCCCCCCTCGGGACTAATCCATGTTTGCGCATTGAGCGCCGCGGCGGCAGAACCCACGGTTGATTGGGATTGAGCAATTGATGGAAGAGGAGTTTTTTGCATTGTCGCCGCCGTCATAACGGCTATGTATATAAAAAACAGAACCGCCGGCGCGAATACATTCCAGCGTATAAAACTACTCCACCATTGTTTGAAATATTTTGAAGTATCGGGAAATATCCACAACAGCCAAACAATCGGCGAAAGAATTAGAAGAATAATCAGATATAAAGCCCTCATTAGAAACATCAAGAACAACGTAAGAAATGCCAAAACCATCAGGAGGGTGAAGATAATAATAAAAATCAGGCTGGCTAATAAGTTAAAAGCTGCCTTCAGAGGATTATTTAACCATTCCGTCCATGAACTATTATTGGCACCCGAAACATCGCCAAGCGCTTGAGGCTTTAACGCATTGCCCAGGGCGACGCTTAAATTGGCTCCATTCTTACCGAGCGTCGCGTCTTTAAAGACATTCGTCACCGTGTTTGAGGCGTCAATAATCCCGCCGGCAATCACCAAGCTAAAATTGACAAGCAGGGCGGCAACCACCAGCTTCCATAAGGTTTTTTTCATCCCGTAACTTTCCCTCCTGAAAATGGTCGCGAAAGCAATCACAATAATTGCCAAGACGAAACCGAGATTGGTGATATTCAAGACTATCCCCCAACCGGTCCTGACCGAATCCAGATTGATGACATCGCTTCCCAGCCTTAAAGCAAAATCCATAAGCCCGGCAGCCGCGACCATTATGGTCTTCGCGACAAACACAATAGCATCGCCGACAACTCCGAGAGACCGGGCGGTTTTTTGGTTATCGGGTATAGTTGCTCCATTGGGATTGGCGTCGCCAGATTTTGCGGTTCCGCCCGGGCCGACAAAGCCGGTACTCTCAAGATTGGCTTGCGTATTTCCAGCAGCATTGTTTGTTGTCGCCGTTTGTTCAAGATTCGCTTGAGTGTTATCAGTTGCGCTAATAGTCTCGCCTGTAATAGGATCTATTGCCGCTAAAACTTTTTCTATAACGGAAAAATTAACGGCGAAAACAACCGCCAGAATGGAAATCAACGCGATTATTTTTTTGAATTCCGTTTTTTTTATTTTTAAAATTCGCATAAATTAATTGCCCGGAACAACACCTCCCGCTGTTGACGGAGTAGTGCATAAAACAAGACTATTGTAAGCGCTGTCTCTTGCTATCTGAGCGGCAATAGCCTCATTATCAGCCGCGGTTCTCGCGGAACCGGTTTGAATCTGCGTAAGAAAACCTACGGTATTGTATTTATCAGAAACCACGCCTGAAGTGTATGTCCCCTGCGCCAAATCTATAGCAGAAGTTGCCTTGTTGATGGCACTTATAGCATTGGTTATTTCAGTAATAGCAGATTGCAAAGCCGCTGCCTGACCATTTAAATCGACAATATTGCGCTCCACATTACCAATATCAGCCTGAGAAGCAAAACAGCCGGTAGTGGTCGACATTTTTAACAGATAAACCTGTTGCATCTGGTATGCGGACAAAGTTTTATTTTTGGCATTAAGAAGATACTGTTCTTCTTTTAAAGCCGAGCTTAAACTTGAGCCAAGTTGAGTTTTTTGGTTCGCCAGTTCACTACTAACCAGATTTTGATAAGCGCTGGTCGCACTGCTACCGGAGCTGCCGCTGCCTGAACTGCCGGTCACGGCATTTTTCAAAGCCGCGAAACCCTCTGTCATCACCCTGTTTATTAAAGCTTGTGCCAAAGCTGAAACCCAAGATTGAATATTCGCTCCCCACTGACTATCTGAACCAATCGCATTCTTAGCCGCCTCACCTACTGCCATAGCCGGTGTTTGGATTTCTTCCTTATTGCAGCCGGTCTGAACTTTAGTTGTGATATCTCTCACCCCTTGAACGGCGCATTCTCCCGTATCGGAATCGTAAACCTGGCAATAGCTCTCAATTCCCGTTACTTGGTCGCTATAAACCGGGTCAACACATTTTTTCACAGACAGGAAACCGCTTCCGGAAATCGCCTCATTCATCGCCGCTGTCACTTTCTTTGCGCTCTCAAGCTGAAGGTTATCCTGTATCATCAGCATCTGGCCGTAATAAGTATTTTCCGGATTCCACATCGCGGAATAAGCCGGCCAACCGCCTTGATTAAAATCAACGTAAAAATTATTAATATTGGAAACAAACTGGTCCAGAGTACAACTTATCTGCGTCGGAAAATCTTGAACCGGCAGCAAGGAAAGTTTCACCTGTAAGCTGAATGGCGAACAAAGGCGCGCCAACCCCACTTGTTTAATAACAGTATCAAAAGCGATATTCCCCGCGTTCTTGGCTAAACCGCTCCAGCTGGAAACGAACTTGGGAGAGCCGCCGCCCTGAATCCAACGGACGGTTTCGTTAACGATATAGTCCATAATTTTCTTAGCGACAACATCGCGAAGGGCTTTCATCAAATCGTCCTTGACCCACCTGGCAACCGTCAAACCCCATTCGGCGACTTTTTCAACAAAATCAGCCAGCGTGGTATCAGCCGTTCTCTCGTTACTGGCCGCGATTGCCGCACCCTCCGCCTCCATCACTAAATCTTCAACAGTCATCGCGTGAGCTTTTTGAAGCACTAACAATCCAAATCCCGAGCTGGTCGCCACCAAAATAAAAATCAGAACGGAAAAAATATATTTAAATAAAGAAATTC
>JAPLZW010000062.1 GCA_026394835.1 Candidatus Wolfebacteria bacterium | reverse complement strand
TTCTGGATATCAGAGTTTCGGTGATACCGACTTTTTACGGAGAAAAAGTGGAAATGCGTCTTTTGCCCTCAAGCCAGAAGCCGCTTTCTCTGGAAGAGCTCGGCTTATGGGAGGATATGGTGAAGATTATAGAATCCAATTCCAAAAAAACTTACGGTATGCTTTTGGTAACCGGGCCTACCGGATCCGGAAAAACAACCACGCTTTATTCAATTTTAAATATACTGAATAAGCCGGAGGTGAACATTGTTACGATTGAAGACCCTATTGAATATGACATCAAATACATAAATCAGATCCAGATAAATCCTCAAGCCGGCGTTACTTTCGGGAGTGGTTTAAGGTCTATTCTCCGCCAAGATCCGAATATTATTCTCGTCGGTGAAATCCGCGACGAAGAAACCGCCGAAATTTCCGTCCATTCCGCCCTGACCGGGCATCTTCTGCTTTCGAGTTTGCACACCAATGACGCGGCTACCGCCATCCCGCGGCTTATAGATATGAAGGTAGCGTCTTTTCTTGTGGCTGCGGTTTTAAATGTGGTGATGGCGCAGCGCTTGGTAAGAAAAATTTGCATCAATTGCATTGAGTCGTATACTCCCGAAGCCGGAGTTGCGGAATCTTTAACCAAAGAGCTTAAAAAAGTTAATCAATATTCTTCTATCGTTATTCCGAAGCTTTTTTTCCGGGGCAAGGGATGTGATTCTTGCGGCGGAACCGGTTATCGCGGACGTTTGGGCATTTATGAAGTTTTGGAGGTGGATGACGACATAAGAAAAATAATAATTTCTTCTGATTTTTCTTTGAGCGCTTTAAGTGAAGCTGCCAGAAAAAAGGGCATGGTATCAATGTTCGAAGACGGATTAAGAAAGGTCGAAAGAGGAATAACTACGATAGAGGAAGTGGAGAGGGTCATCCGCGAATAATTTGAGATGATTTTGGTTTAGGTGGAGCAGTTTGTATGGTCAGGGGCTTAGGTATAGATTTTTGCTCTATCACCATAACTAAAACCAAAACTATACTAACTGCTATAACTTAAACTATAACTAAAATTTATTAAGCATGTATTTTCACTACGTAGCGTCACAAGCGGACGGGAAAATGTCGGAGGGGAATATTGAAGCTCCGGGTCCGAGCCAGGCTTTGGGAATCTTGGGGTCCAAGGGGTTAAGGCCCATATCTCTTTCTGTTATTAAAGAGATGGAGAGAATAAATCAGGGTGGTATTTTTGGCCAGAGAATCACTCTGAAAGAAAAAGTTTTTTTGACAAAATATCTGGCTTTGATGCTTAAGGTGGGGACGGACCTTTTTAAGGCCATAGATATTCTGGTGGCTGATTTTGACCGTGGCGCGATGAAAGCGTTGCTTGTTGAAATAAGAAGCAACTTGGAAAAAGGCAAGCCGTTTTATTCCACTTTTGAAAAATATCCCAGATATTTCAATGCCGTATTCGTTAATCTTATAAAAGTCGGAGAAATTTCCGGCAACCTTGAGGCGATTTTTTGGGAATTAAGCATAACTCTTCAAAAAGACCAGGATCTGCGGCAAAGGATAAAATCGGCTTTTATTTATCCTCTTATATTGCTTGTGGGGTCGTTTTTGATGCTTACTTTTTTGGTTTCTTTTGCGCTCCCCAAAATCGCCGCGGTTTTTATGAATTCGGGAATCAAGCCGCCGACTTTTTCCATCGTGGTTTTTTCTGTCGGAAATTTTTTCGGCTCTTACCTTGTCATAATTTACGCGGTTTTGGCCATTGCGGGTTTCGGGGGATGGTATTTTTTCAGCAGGACTTTAAGCGGCAAGCAAATTATGCAGCGAGCCTTGACTAAAACGCCGGTTGTAAACGATCTCCTGAAGAAGATAGCCTTACAGCGTTTCGCTTCAACTCTCGGGTTGCTTTTGAAATCGGGAATGCCGATTCTTGATTCTTTAAACATTACCGCCGATGCTGTCGGCTATGAAGAAATCAGGGGAAGTTTGCTTCGGATTTCCGGAGAGGGAATCACAAAAGGTTTGACTGTGGGAGAAGCTTTCCGCCGGGAAGAAGCGTTCCCGAGGGTGATTGTCAACTTGATGTCCATTTCCGAAAAGGCCGGGCATCTTGAAGAGGTTCTTTTCACCTTGGCGAATTTTTACGAATCCGAAATAGACGCTTCGGTTAAAATTTTCATCAGCTTTCTGGAGCCGGCGCTTCTTCTTGGAATCGGGCTTATCATCGGGACAATCGCGCTCGCGATTATCGTTCCGGTTTATCAATTGGTCGGTAACTTCTGATAATGATTTAGGATTTAAGATGTAAGATTTAAGAAGTAAGAAATGAAAAATTTTATTAGGAATTTTAAAAAGAAAAATCTTAAGCCTTACTTCTTATTTCTTAAGTCTATCGATGCCGGTTTCACCCTCGTCGAGCTTCTGGTTGTGATAGCCATAATGACTATTATTGGGGTTATTTCTTTTGCCAATATTA
>JAPLZW010000019.1 GCA_026394835.1 Candidatus Wolfebacteria bacterium | reverse complement strand
AAATGCCGATATATTCATAGCCGAGTTCTTGGGCTTTCCCAGCCATATCCGCAATTGAATCATGGCCGCCGTTCCAGTTGGTTTGGATATGAAGGTCGGCTTTAATATCTTTAAGCTTTATGAGTTTAGGCAGTTTTCCCTGAATAGAAGCTTCAATTTCTCCGCGATTTTCCCTGATTTCCGCAGGCATCCATTCCATTCCGAGCTTTTTATAGATTTCTTCCTCGGTTTTTCCGGCAATCATTTTCACTCCACGAAAGAGTCCATATTCAGAGAGTTTAAGTCCTTTTTCAATCGCGATTTTTCGCAGACTGATATTGTGCTCCTTGGAACCGGTGAAATATTGCAGTGCCGAGCCGTATTTATTTTCCGGCAAGACCCGCAAATCAACGTCAAAGCCTTTATTTAGTCTCACTGACGCTTTGGTCGGGCCTTTGCCCCAGATTTTCACGACTCCGGGCATAGAAACGAAATAATCAACGACTTTTTTGGGATTAGAGGTTGTGATCAATATATCCGCGTCGCCGATGGTTTCTTTGCGGCGCCGGACAGAACCGGCTTCGGAAATCTGCTTCACTTCTTTAAGGTTTTTTAAGTTAGAGATAATTTCCTGGATTTCGGGCAATATTTCTCCCAAAAGAAATCGGCCGTGACTGCGTTTCAAAAATTCAATGCTCTGTAAAATATTTTTCTCGGTTTGAGGCAAGCCTCTGATTTTTCCGGCTTTTGCCGATTCTTCCAGATCCTTAAGGTTTTTAATTTTCAGATTTTCATAAAGGTCGCGGACCATCTTGGGCCCCACGCCCTCAACGCTTGTTAGCTCCTCAATATTCACCGGCATTTTTTTCCGCAGCGCTTCGTAATCTTTCACTCTCCCGGTTTCAAGGTATTCAATTATTTTATCGGCTATTCCTTGGCCTACGCCCGGAATTTTTTTTAAGCCGTCAATGCCTTCGCTTTTATAAATGTCCTTAACGTCTTGAGTTAAGGCTTCAATACTTTCTGCGGCTTTATTAAAAGCTTGGGGTTTAAAAGCCACATCCTGCATTTCAAGATATATCGCCATCTCGTAAAAGATTTTTATCAAAGCCTCGTTAGGCATGGAATGGAATTAATGTCCGATATTTGAGGGAATGTGGTCCCTTACCAAGGAGGCGCCGTCGGCTGTATCTATTTCTTTCTCCGGAAAAGCCAAATTCGGAGCGAAAAATATGAATAGGGCGGAAAGCAGAGAGGCGGTTCCCACAACGAGAAACACAAAGGAAAACCCCAGCCAATTAGCTAAAATTCCTCCGAGGAGCGCGGTCACAAAGGAAGCGAATCCGATAACCGCGCTATCTAATGACCAGTCAAAGGAAATTCTTTTAGAGTCAAGGTGGCGGGAAAAGATTCCTGACCATGCCGGAATATAAAGAGCCATAGATACGGCGTAAATAAATTGCGCGATGTAAGCTTCCCACATCTTTGTGACCAGAGCGAAGCTGAAAGCGGCGAGTGACGCCATAAAGAGCCCGATAATCAAAGCGTAAAAATCGTCTTTTTCGCCGTCGGTTTTATCAAGATAATTAGCAACCGGCAGTTGAAGGGAAGATTTTATAAGCCAGTAAAGCGCGGCGATAGCTCCAATTGAAATAAGGGTCGCGCCTTCCACGTTTCTAATCAAGAAAACGGAAAAAAGAGGAGCGATTAAACTCCAACTTCCGAGGAAAAGAAGGTCGGACAGCACCAGGAATTTAACCACGCGGTTTATTTTGATATTAATGTTTATTTTTATCTTCATGCCAATGTTGTTAAAATTTACAAGCTCAATGCGTAGTAAATTTTACCACAACATTGAGCACCCGCCTAAATTTTTAGATTTTATTTAATTTAGAATAATAAAGAGAGTGTTAATCCAATAACTTATTTTCAATCTACATATCACCAAAATTTAATCTAAAAACTTGGGCGGGTAAGGTTTTATAGCTCCGACATAAAGTCGGAGATAAAGCCCTTACTTTTGCTCAAACTCAAATTCTCCATTATCTCCGAGTGAAATTTCCACTTCGCTGCCTTTCATAATCTCGCCCTTTAAAATTTTCTCCGCGAGCACGCTCCGGATTTTATCGGAAATCACGCCCCTAAGGGGCCGGCCGCCGAAGACCGGGTCAAATCCGAGTTCTCCCGTTTTTTTAACAACCGCGTCATCAATCACAAGATTGATGCCGTTCGTTTCAGAAAGATTTTTTGATAAATCTTTAAGCTGGATTTGGGTAATAGCTTGGATATCGGGAAGGGATAAAGTTTTAAAAACAATAATATCGGAAAAACGGTTTAGGAGTTCCGGCCGGAAATAATCGGTTAATTTCTTCTTCAGTTCGTCGGAGATTACTTGCATCGGCGTACGGGCTTCAATATGCGATTTGATGAAGTCGGAATGGGCGTTTGAGGTGGCAATAATTATAGTATTCGTGAAATCAATAGTCCTTCCCGTATTGTCGGTAAGGCGGCCGTCGTCAAATACCTGGAGAAACAAATTTAAGATATCCGGATAAGCTTTCTCGAATTCATCAAGAAGTATGAGGCTGTATGGCTTTTGGATTACTGATTCGGTAAGGTTTCCCGCCATTTTTCCGTCCGGAGAGCCGATGAAGCGGAAAACGCTTTGCTTGTCCTGGTATTCGGACATATCAAAACGGATCATCATTTGCTCTGAACCGAAATGGATTTTTGAGAGAATCTTTGCGAGCTCGGTTTTGCCGACCCCGGTCGGCCCCACAAAGAGGAATACGGCGATCGGCCCGCCTTTTCTTGAAAGTCCGCTTCTGTATTCGCGGAGCGCTTTGCTTACGGATTCCACCGCTTCCTCTTGGTCAATCATTCTTTCGTGGATAATTGATTCCAGATTCAAAAGTCTTTCCGCCTCGGCTTTGCCGGCGCGGTGGATGGGAATATTGATTTTTCTTTCGGCGATAGCAATAACGTCGTCAGTGCCGAGAATCTCGGATTTCTTCTGGCTTGCATCGGATAAAGATTCTTTCAGCAGGTCTTCGGCGCTGCCGGGCAGAAGTTTTTGCCGGAAATATTTATGGGCGAGAAAGACAGATTGCTTTATGGCGCCGAAGCTTATAATGAGCCCGTATTGGCGCTCAAGAATCACGCTTTCATAAGTGAGAATTTTAACCGCGTTGTCCTCGCTGATTTCTTCAACGCGTATTTGGTCAAAGGCCGAGGCGAAATCGGTTTGGGTGTCAATCATTTGTTTGAATTCTCTGGGGAAGGTGGCGCCCACAACCGGAAATTCATCACCTGTTATTATGGGGATGAAAACATCCGCTGCGCTCATAAAATTCATCCCGGAAGTTTTGACAAGATTATGGATGTCGGGAATGTAAAGTATGATATTGCCTGCGGCTTTTATTTCGTTTGTGATTTGATTCACTCTTTTTGAAACTTCGTCCGGCGCGGCTCCGGAAATCATCCGGCCAATTTCAAGGCAGACGAGCCTTTTGTCAAAGAGTGCCTCCGGGGTTTCATCTTTTATTATTTCAAAAGCGAGATGGGCGACCAAAGTCTCTTTGCCGCTGCCGGGCTCGCCGATTAAAAGCGCATTGGGTTTTGACGGCCTTGCCAAAATATCAACCAATTGGCTGTACTCTTTTTCGTGGCCGATTAAAAATCCGATTTCTTCTTCTCTCGCGAGGTCGGTGAGGTCCATAGAATATTTATCAAGCGTTGGGGTGGGGCGCGCGGTCCAAGCTCTATTCATTGTCCGATGGCGGATTTTCGATGGCTTGGCAACGAATCCTCCGACTGCCGCCGGCGGTTTTCTTAACCAACTGAAAAAATCGTGGAATCTGCTGAAAACCAGGGCGTTTTCCATGTCTCCCTGGCCGATTGAAAACAAGCTGAATAACCGGCTTAATTTTTCATTTTGGACATTAATAAGCGCGGAAAATACCGCTCTCGGCTCAATGTATTTTTCGCCGGCGCCCGCCGCGTTGATGAAGGCATTTGCCGCCAGGGTTTCTGCTTTTAAATGCAGTCCGTCTCTAGAAACTTTTTCGGAAATTTTACTTTGGTTCAGAAATTCCCCGGCTTTGGATTGAAATTCTTTTATTGGCACATCCATTCTTGTGAGCCCGGTTTCCATATCTTTTTCTTTGGCGAGGATGCCCAAAAGCGAAAGATAGAAATCGTAATTGCCGATAACCGCTTTGTCCAGGGCTTTTTCAAAAATATAAATAGTTTTCGGCGAAAAATAATCAGCGGCGTTGATTTTCCCGTCCTCATAAGAAATTTCGGAAAGAGATCTTCTCGCTTGTTTCGCGTGAAGAATGCGGTCGGCGAGGAATATCATTCCCAAAGCTCCGGCCCAGCGAAGCCAATCAATTTGCGAGATAACGGCGGTTATCGCTCCGAAGAGGACAAGGATATAAAGGCAATAAGCGGCAACGCGGAAAAGAATCCGCAATGCCAGGCCGGCTTCAATTTTCGGCTCCTTGAGAAATATCTTTTCCTGGTTAATGGCTGCAATCGGCATTTGAATTATTTTAGAAATGATGCTGTAAGCGCGGGCTGGATTATTTTATAGATGATAAAAACCGGAATTGCCGCCCAAACGATAAATATCGCGATAGCGAAAGAAATTATTACCGCGTAAAAAATTCCGCCGAAAATCAGGCGTAGCCCCCGGAAGATGAATCCCAGAAGATAGCCGATAAATGACCTGTCTTGGTAAAGCGGCTGAAAAATATTTTTCAAGGTGACTCGGAAGGCAATTGTCCTGTCAATCTCTTCTAGCCGGGAAATCACAAGATGGCCGTAATTTTTAAAGCCGTTCACGTACCAATGCTTAAAAAAATCAGCTATCCGCAAAAAAGGCTGGTTTATGAAATTATTTTTTAAAGGGGAGGCGTGTTTTGCGTTTGGGGTTGGGTGCTTGTCGGTTGAGTTTGCGGCTGGACCGGAGCATTTTCTCCCCTGATCTCGATATCTTTAGCCCCCGATAAATTAAACTGGACTGTCTGCGGGTTTTTTGAGGCGTCGCCGTTCAAGGCTATTTGGATTTCTTCCAGCAAAAAATTAATGGTTTGAAAAAAAATCAATCCCAGTAAAATTGCCAAAATTAAACTTGTGGCGGCGAAAATAAATTCTCTGCTTTGGATTTTCTTCAGCATCTTATTCTTGGTTTTGGAAAGAAAAAATTTGTCCGTTGGTGGTCAGGCGGAAATTATTGCTTTGGGACTTGGAGAGTTCCATGCTCTCCGCTTTTGTTACATAGCGGCTCTTTTTGATGGCGTTCAGAGTCTGTAATATATTTTCAATTGTTCCCTCGAGAGACATATTAAAACGCAAACTTGCGAGTTTTGAATCGGTTCCGCCGACTTCTTCCGCGAGATTGGCGTTTGCGTTAACGCCGTTCTGCTTCCCGATTATTTCCATATCCTGCGAAAAGTTTATTAGCTGGTCTTTTTTGGGAAGCGCGTTATCAAGGCTGGTTTCGTATTTTTTAGCGGCCGCCGACTGGGTGCGGAGCATCGCCAAATTTTCATCCATTTGATTCCTTGAAAAAATGCTTGCCCGGTCAATCGCAACTTTTTCCGTTTCCGATGATATAAGCGTGTTCAGGTAATATATGGCGCTTCCCAAAACAAAAATAATTCCAAGATTAATGGAAGCGAAAATAATCAACTCGCGTCTGAAATTCATATAGTATAATGTTAATTCAATGGGTCAGGAAAAGTCAAAGAAAGAAATTAAGTCCGCTGAAGCGGAAAGCGGCGTTTTCCCTCCGCTTCTCCGTGAAATTCCCGGGGTTCCCCCGAGGATTTATTTTTTGGGAAATTTACCAGATGAAAATATTTTTTGCGTGGCGATTGTTGGGACAAGGAAGGCGACGCAGGCCGGAAAAATCTTAGCGAAAAAGATGGCTGCAGAGCTCGCAAAAAGGGGCATATTAATCGTGAGCGGTCTGGCCATGGGAATCGATTCCGCCGCTCATGAAGGCGCGCTTTCCGTAAACGGAAAAACAATCGCGGTTTTGGCTTGTGGTTTGGATATTATTTATCCCGCGCAGAATGAATATCTGGCCAGAAAGATTTTGGACCAAGGAGGAGGCATTATTTCGGAATATCCCCAAGGAACTCCTCCTTATCCCAATCAGTTTCTGGCGAGAAATAGGATTATCAGCGGTCTGTGCCGGGCGACTATCGTGATAGAAGCGCCGATTGAGTCAGGGTCTTTGGTTACCGCCCGGATGGCCGCCGATCAGGGCAGGGATGTATTTGTCTTTCCCGGGCCGATAGATCATCCGAATTATCGCGGTTCCCATAAATTAATAAGGGACGGCGCTGTGCTTGTAGCTTCCATAGAGGATATTATTGAAAGTTTGGAAATTGAAAATGAGGAGCAGGGGCTAAAGTGGAATCTTTCTTCCGGCAAACTTCCATTCGGGTCTTTTGGGACCAAAGAAGAAGAGTTGATTTTTAACGCGATTAAAAATACCGGGAGCGCCCTCTCTGTTGACAAAATAATTGAAATTACTAGACTTGAACCTCAAGTCGTGAACCGCTCTCTCGCATATCTCGCAATTAATAATATTATTAAGGAGACCGAGCGCGGATACGCTGTTTAATTTTTGAATTATTTATGAAACTGGTAATAGTCGAGTCTCCGACAAAAGCGAAGACCATCGGCAAATTCCTTTCCGGAGGGGATTATAAAGTTGAATCTTCTTACGGCCATATCCGCGATTTGCCAAAAAGCAATAAAAAAGCCGTGGATATTCCCGGAGGATTCGTGCCTCATTACGAAATATCCAAAGGGAAAGAAAAAATCGTGGCTGAAATAAGAGACCTTGCCCAAAAAGCGAGCGAGGTTTTTCTTGCAACCGATCCCGATCGTGAAGGAGAAGCTATCTCTTGGCATATCAAAGAAGCTTGCGGGCTTAAAAAGCCGAAACGCATTGTTTTCCATGAAATCACGGAAAATGCCATTAAGGAAGCCCTGAAACATCCGCGGAGCATTGATGAAGATTTGCGGAAAGCCCAGGAAGCCCGCAGGGTTTTGGACCGTCTCGTGGGATATGATTTAAGCGGCCTTATTTGGAAAAAAGTTCGCTACGGATTGTCCGCCGGACGCGTACAGTCTCCGGCGCTCCGCATAATAATGGAGCGTGAACGCGAAATCAGAGCTTTTACGCCGGAAAATTATTGGAAAATAACCGGAACATTTGAAACGGAAAAAAAGAGCAAAATAGGATTGGTTTGTGAAGAAGAACCGCGCGATGAAAAAGAAACCGAACGCATCCTGAAAGTCGGGCGCGCGAATCCGTGGCGCATAACCGAGATAAAACAAAGCGAGGCTAAGCGTTCGCCCAGGGCGCCCTTTACTACGTCAACTCTTCAGCAGGCGGCAAGCTCCCGATACGGTTATTCTCCTTCCCGCACGATGTCTATTGCCCAGAAACTTTATGAGCAGGGACTTATTACATACATGAGGACCGACAGCGTCGTCGTGAGTAAGGAAGCTATGCCTGCGATTTACGCCGCGATAGTAAAAAATTACGGCAAGGAATATCTTGTGCCGCGTTTTTATAAAACAAAAAGCAAAAGCGCTCAGGAGGCGCATGAGGCGATCCGTCCCACGAATATTGGGAAAAAAACCGTTGATGCGGCCGAGGACCAAAAAAGGCTTTATCGGCTTATTTGGGAGAGAACAATTTCTTCGCAGATGGCCGACGCTAAAATGCTAAAAACAAAAGTATCGGCTAACGTGATTAAGGGCGGGACTATTCCGGATTTTTCCGTTATCGGCAGCGTTAATGTCTTCTTGGGATGGCTCGCGGCGGATACGGAAGCGCAAGGAGAAGAACTCCAACTGCCGGAATTATCAAAAGGCGAACCGCTTAAATTATTAGACATGGAAAGCGAAGGCAAACAAACCGAACCGCCCGGCAGGTATACGGAAGCCGGCCTTGTTAAGGAACTCGAAAAGCGAGAAATCGGAAGGCCGAGCACTTACGCTTCCATAATCAAGACAATCAACGACCGCGGTTACGTGACGAAAGAGGGCAAGGCTTTGCGGCCTACCGATACAGGTGAAGTAGTCAGCGATTTTCTTGAAAATAATTTCGCCCAATACATCAGCGATTCGTTTACCGCCGAGATGGAAAATGAACTTGATGAAATAGCGGAAGGAAAAAGGAAGTACGAAAAAATGCTGGGAGATTTTTATAAGCCGTTTTTGAAGGATGTGAAATCAAAAGAGAAAATAGAAAAGATAACCAATCTTGGGGAAGCCGACGAAAAATTCAAATGTCCCGTTTGCGATGGTCCTATGGTGATTAAACTCTCCCGTTCGGGAAAATTTTTGAGCTGCGTGAAATTTCCGGAATGCGTGGGCGCCAGAAAAATAGATGGAATGGAATTAGCGGGACCGAAAGAAACCGGGGAAGCGTGCCCCAAATGCCCGACCGGAAAACTTGTTGAGCGCGAAGGCCGGTTCGGAAAGTTCATATCTTGCAGTAATTATCCCAAGTGTAAATTTATCAAGAAGAGCGCTGAAGAAGAAGCGAAGGCAAAAACCGGAATCATGTGTCCGGAATGCGGAGAAGGAGAAATAGTCTTATGATGGAGGGCACCAAAACTATACCCGAAAGATGCTCCAATAAGGCGTGTCCCAACCATAATCCTCATAAATTGAAGTAGGGAGGGAGGAATGCGGCTCGTTTGCCAACACGGGGTTTCCCGGCGTATAAATAATAGTAGATAACTCCAATGGATGACTTTTTGGAAAAATTTAAAAAATACGCGGCCGCTCCCAATAAAAACGATGCCAGCACGCTGTCTTTTGTCAGCCGTGTTTTTAAATTTCGGAATGGAGCCGTGGTTGACCCCCAGAGCGTTGACTTGGTGCGCCGGGCATATGAATTCGCAAAAATGGCTCATGCCGACCAAAAAAGAAAATCCGGAGAATCGTATTTCAAACATCCTTACGAAACTGCGTTAAAACTCATAGAGTGGCGGTTGGATACGCCGACGATTATGGCCGGGCTTTTACACGATGTGGCTGAGGATACTTCGGTCGGGCTCGATAATATTAAAAAAGAATTTGGGGAAGAAATCGCTTTCCTCGTGGAAGGCGTAACGAAATTGGGATATCTGAAATATCGGGGAGTTGAAAGCCAGGCCGAAAATTTAAGAAAGATGATTTTGGCTTTAAGCCAGGACTTGCGCGTAGTTTTAATAAAGCTGGCCGACAGGCTTCACAATATGAAAACCCTGAAAGCTTTGCCGCCGCAGAAGCAAAAGAGGATAGCTTTGGAAACTTATGAAATTTACGCGCCTCTCGCATACCGCTTGGGAATGCAGGGTTTAGCCGGAGAATTGGAAGACCTCGCATTTCCTTATATTTACCCCAATGAACACAGGTGGCTTATGGATAACGTGAAAGACCGTTACGAAAAGAGGCAAAAATATTTGAAAGGGCTGGAGCCTGTTATTGAAAAAGCTCTGGAAGAAGACGGAATTAAAATTTTAAAAATAGATTATCGCGCCAAACGTTATTCGAGCCTTTACAAGAAGCTCAAGCGTTACGATATGAATCTTGACCAGGTTTATGATTTGGTCGCTATGCGGATAATCGTGGAAACCATAGAAGATTGTTATGGGGCTTTGGGCACGATTCACAAGCTTTGGCCGCCTTTGCCGGGAAGAATCAAAGATTACATCGCTCTTCCAAAACCCAATGGCTACAGGAGCCTTCATACTACGGTTTTTTGCGAGGATAACAGGCCGACCGAATTTCAAATTCGTACCATGCAAATGCATGAGGAGTCGGAAAACGGCATCGCGGCGCATTGGGCCTACGAAGAAGAAAAAGAAACTTCGGGATACGTAAGAAGACGGCCGGTTTTCGCCGACAAACGCGAGTTGGCTTGGGTTAACCAACTCCGTGATTGGCAGAAAGAAGTGCCCGATTCACAGGAATTTCTTGATTCTTTGAAGATAGATTTTTTCAGAGACCGCATATTTGTGATTACTCCCAAGGGCGCGGTCATTGATTTGCCCGAAGGCTCGACGCCGGTTGATTTCGCCTATCATATCCATAGTGAAATCGGCGACCAATGCAGCGGTTGCAGGATTAACGGTAAAATCACGCCTTTGGATTATAATCTCCAGTCCGGAGATGTTGTTGAAATCCTGATTCAAAAAAGTAAAAAGCCTTCGGAATCTTGGCTTAGGACCGTTAAGACCGAAGCCGCTAGAAAAAAAATAAGGTCAAGCATCGTGGATAAGAGAAAGTCTTTGGGAAAAGGAAAAAAATAACCCCGGCGTATTCCGGAATCGTTAGAAATCAGAAATTGGGAATTTAAGATTAATCCTCGTTGGGATTAATCTTTTTAATAATGCCTCTTATTTCTTCGGGCGAGTAGAACGTAATGACTATTTTCCCGGTTTTATTCGTTCCGGTCGGCGGGTCAATATCCACTTTCGCGCCCAGAGCCTGCGAGAGTTCTTCCTCCATGGATTTTATTTCCGGGTTGGAGCGGTTGGAATGGCCGGATCCTTCCTTTTGCGGCTGGGATTTTCTGACCCGCATTTTCAACTCCCTTACGCTCATATTTTTAGAAAGGAGTTCTCTGAAAAGATTTTGCTGTTCTATCAGGTCGGGGATTACAAGCAGCAATCGCGCTTGGCTTTCGTTGATTTGATTTTTTGAGAGGGCGTCTTGGATTTCGGTTGGCAGATTAAGAAGCCTCACTGAATTTGCGACTGTTTCCCGGCTTTTACCGAGCCGAGCCGCGATTTCCCTTTGAGTCAGATTAAATTCGTCCTGGAGTTTGGCATAAGCTCTTGCGGTTTCGACCGGATTCAAATTTTCTCTCTGAAGATTTTCAATAATCGCCATTTCAAGCCGGGTTGAATCCAGATCGATTTTTCTCACGATTGCCGGAACGCGTTCCCAGCCGAGAAGTTTCGCGGCCCTCAATCTTCTTTCCCCGGCGATAAGCTGATACTCAACGGCGGTTCCGCTTTCGGTTTCTTTTTCTATTTTGGTCACGATTAAGGGCTGGATGATGCCATGTTCTCTTATGGAGGCGGCTAATTCTTTTAAAGAATCTTCGTCAAATTCCTTTCTTGGCTGGAGAGGGTTGGGTTTGATTTTTTCAACTTCAATTTGGAAAACCGCTTCCTGGGATTTCTTTTTCGGTTCGCGCGGTGAGTTTGATTCCGATTCCAACTCCGGAGTATCCAGAGGATCGGGAAGAGAATCGTTTGTGTCATTTGCCGGCAAAAAAACAGGCTGGCTGGGCTTACTGCTTTCTCCGTCTCTTTTCTTTGGTATTAAAGATTCCAATCCGCGGCCTAATGGCATTTTTTAGAATCTAGAATCTAGTAAATAGAATCTAGAATTTATTTGTTTAAAAATTAGTTAGTGGTTGGGATGACTTTGTCGAATTCCTGGTCTATTATTTCCCGGGTCAGTTTTTCGTAAGCTTTCGCTCCGGGAGAATTCGGGTCGTATAAAATAACGGGCTTGCCGTAGCTTGGCGCTTCGGCCAATGCCACCGAGCGGGGGATTTCCGTATCGTAAATATGATAGGGAAAATTCCGGCGCACATCACGCACTACTTCGCGCGAGTGCCGTTCTCTTTTATCATACATCGTGATGAGCCCGCCCGCAATTTTAAGGTCGTGCTCCAGATTATTTCTGATGAGGTCTATTGTTCCCAGAAGCTGTCCCAATCCCTCAAGACTGTAGTATTCCGCTTGGATAGGAATAATCACTTCGTCCGCGGCGAGCAATCCGTTTAATGTGAGAAGGCTTAAACTCGGCGGCAGGTCAATGATGATGTAATCGTATTGAGAACGGAGGTTATTGGAAAATCTTCGGAGTAATCTCTCGCGGTTCGGAAGATCCACGAATTCTATCAAGGCTCCGGCCAGGTGTTCATTTGCCGGCAAGACATGTAAGAAATCAAGAACCGGCACGGTTTTAATGATATCAAGCGCGTTCGCATATCCTAAAATTCCGTGATAGACGCTGTTTTCTATTTCTCTTGGATTTATTCCCACTCCGGATGAAGCATTCGCTTGCGGGTCGAAATCAAGAAGTAAAACTTTCTTGCCGAGAGCGGCGAGATATGCCGAGACATTAACGGAAGTCGCCGTTTTTCCGACTCCTCCTTTTTGATTGCAAACTGAGATAACGCGTGTCATTGCCTTAATTGTATAAATTTTTGAGCCAAAGAGCAAAAAATTTATTCATAGACTTTTACTTTACCCCCACACCTAAAAAGGAAAAAATAAAAAAACAACATTCCTTATTAGGTGTGGGGGTTTACTATACGGAAATCTTTTGATATTATCAACGGAAAATGAATGCCCAGGTGCTGGAATTGGTAGACAGTATGGACTCAAAATCCATTGCTCGAAAGGGCGTGAGGGTTCAAGTCCCTCCCTGGGCACAATGCCAAAATCAAAATTGACCAGTGTTGATTTTAGGTGGACGCCAGAGTTAATAAATTTACAAGTTTAATTAGCGCAGAAAAGAGACGTTCGTATAGCAGGGTTATTTATTAAACAACCGCGCTTTTTCTTTTTTGAGGATTTTTATCAATTCCCAGAAATATTTTTCTATCGCGGGCGATAAAGCAACCTTATCTTTTTTCTTATCGACAAGCATTTTTATCGTTACATTTTTCTTTTTCCATGTCCGGCCGTTATCGGTGTAAATATTCAGCATTGGTATGACCTTGTCGAGAGCGTAAACGAATCGGCTTTCGGGGTCATTCCTCTCTTCGTATTTTTTTATGGAGGAGTGTAATTCCTTAAACCCGGGAAATTCTTTTTTCAACCGTTCAGCCGCCTTCTTTTCCCTCGCGAATTTTTTCGTTTCATGATTTTCGTCTGTTGAGAAAAAATAAGTATCGCCGGCATAAACTTCAACCAAATCGTGGGCGAGGGCATATTTCAGAACCAAATCTTTTTTAAGCTTTATCTTATCGGTTTCCATGATATACCAGGCGAGCATAGTAAGCCCATAGCTGTGTTCAGAATCGTTTTCCCATTTATTTTCGCCCCGTTTCAAAATCACTCTCTCGATTTTAGAGAAGTCTTGAAGCAGTTTTGAGAATTGGATTATCCCGAAAAGTTTTTTCATTTGATTTGTGGGCAGGGGGAGACTCGAACTCCCAAGCCTTGCGGCGCCCCGCTCTTTTGTTTTTCCAATTTGTGTCCTCGGTGGGAGTCGAACCCACAACCCTTACGGGACGGCGCCCTAAACGCCGCGCGTATGCCAGTTCCGCCACGAGGACAAAAGAGCGGGGCGCGTCTACCAATTTCCTGCCTGCCGGCAGGCAGGCACCACCTGCCCGATATAAACAACCTTAATTTAATAAAAAACGGGCGTCAATCGGTCGATATTCGTAATTCGTAATCAATTAACGCGTATAATTAATCGGTGCGCACAGTCAGTACTGGCGATACGTTTAAACGTATCGCAGGATTACGATTACCATTCTGAAAACCCGAAGCCCCTCACACCTTTGTATCTTGGAAACTTTCGTTTATGGTCAGGCTTCAGTTTTATTTCAGATGGCTTAATAATCTTTTTTGGTTTTTTATTAATCTTAAAACCTTGTCTCACGAAGCTTACAGTGCTCGGAGAAGCGTCTAGCTCGCGCCTGATTTCCAGATAAGTTTTTCCTTTTTCTAATAGTGAAATGATGGCTAGTCTTTTTTCAAAAACCGCGAATTCATCAGGCGAAAGATATTTTGTCAAAAGCTTTTTGACATTGCCGCCTCTTTTTAATTCTGATTCAAATTTTTGCCAAGATTCCTCATTTAGGCTCCTTCCTAAATATTTTTTATTAACATTGACCATGATATTTTTGATATAAATTTTATTTTTGAAATTGTTCGCATAACGGCTTAGACCATTTAATAACTCTGATTGATGATTGGGAATGCGATACGTTTAAACGTATCGCAAAGCAAGTAAATATTCAAGTGGTGATTTTGGGGCATCGGATTATCGCAAGCATTATTTAATGCTTACAGCAAAAGACAATAACAATATTTGACATTGGGGGTTGATTTGTTGTATTAAAAATATAGGCCGTAAGTTTAATGTTCTTCGACAATTTAACGTTTCGATGAGATAAGTCAGTCTAGCTAGGAAGGGGGTGCAGTGATGTCTAGTAGGAACACGGATATTAAATTGGAAGTTGGTGCTGTGTTGCAGCCGCGTGGGAAGAACGAATCAACGGTCGCTTTTATTGCTAGGGTAACTGCCCAGCGTTCTACTAGCTATTCCATCTCTCCCAAAGAAGATGGGGAGGGCCTCATCAGCTTTGGCGTAAGACTTGTCTCTGGTATGGATGATACTAAGAAAGAATAGAATTTAAGAATTCTAAGAATGGGAAATCGTGGATTTCGGAAGGTGGGTCCCGACAAATAGCGCCGCCTTTGTGCGGCTAGTCGGAATAAGACCCGCACAGAGCAATGCCGGAGGCCATGTAGCGTTTGGCTCATGCGTATCCTTGTCTTCCGAAAAGAAGCGATTTCCTTACCCGGCTCGAGAGGTTAGCCTCTGCGCTGACCTCTCGAGCCTTCTTGCCCCGCTCGAAGGGTTTAGCTTCGCGCTGGCTCTTCGAGCATCTCTGCTCGGCTCGGGGGGATCGCTCTAGCCGTTGTGCTAGCCCCTCGAGCACCATATTGTACCTAAGGAGGTTAGATTATGAATTCCCTGGCAATGCTCAAGAAGAAGTCTGTCTTGGCTGCCAGGGTATATCAACTGGCAGCTATATGTACTTCAGCTCATTCGGTGAAACACGCTTTTTCTCTAGCTCGCAAATCTGGATGGACTATAGAATCAAGTCGTAGCTGCCGTAGTCTATCAAGTATCTATTTTAGGTACGGGCAGAAGGTTTACGTTGAGACAATTAGAGAGCTTGCTCCTAAAATCAGTAAAGCATTGTGTCTGTGTGACTGCCACAAGGGGAGAGGCGCTATTAGCTGCGGTTGCTGTGAAGGTTCAATATACGAGAAGGGTTGCTTCTGCTTTTGCCATTTTTGCAAAGAATGTGATTGTGAAAAAACATTTTGTAAGAATGGTTGTCGTTGCGAGTGCCATAACGATGGTTGCCTTGATCCAGAAAGTGTCTGTCGTTCTTGCCAGACAAGACACAACCTTCTTTATAAAAGGTTTGGCTTGTTTGAAGAAGATGATTTTAATGACGAAGAATGGGGGGAAGGTCGTGACGGAGAGTATGAAGATGGTAATGAATATGGTGAGCGCGAAGGAAATGGTGAGAGGGTAGTTTTAACCGAAACTATCACTCCGCAAGTTCCCATAGGGGTCTCTCCCCCTAAGATAGAAAAGCTATCTCCAGATGAACGTTTGAAAAACATCTATCATCGGATAGTGGAGGCCGATGAAGGATCATCCGCTCTTGATCTTGAGATCGTTGATGATATCGATGGTGATCGGATGAATGCTCGGGTGAACTTGACTACAATGATGGTAACGAAAGATTTAATTAATCGATTTTCGGATGGCGAGCTTGCGGCTATAGTGGCACATGAGTACGCTCACCGAAAACACAAAGATCAAGAAAGGGCAAAAGAAGGCATTAAAGAAGATGTTGATAGATTAGGCGAGACCTTTGAATCCTTACACGCTGCTTCCAGGCAGGCAAAAGAAGGGAGGGGAATAATAACGCGTACACTGATTACTACAGGAACGTTAGTTGCTGGTGTTGCTCTGGCGGTCGGCGGAGTTGTCGGTGTATCCGTCGCTCATAAGGCTCGCTCTAGGACATTTGAGTCAGAAGCTGATCTTGAGGCTATTGAGCTTGTTGCTAAGGCTGGTTTCGACCCTCAAGAAGCTGTAAATATGGAGAGGAAGTTAAGCGAGGGAAGGAATTACCCGGAGGGAGTTTGGGGTAACCTTATGGCTTCTCATCCGGATCCCGACGGAAGAATACAAGCCGTCGAAGAAAAGGTTGAGAAAATAAAGAAAAGAAATAGGAAGAAGTTGTAATAGCCCCAGCATTCAAAAGAGTGCTGGGGTTGACTTTTATTATATTTTATGCTATTAATTAAGCGATTCCGGAGCGCTATTTCTTTGCGTTTTGGAAGCGCACTTTGTCATAAAATCACCTCCGTGTGCCTTCGGTACATGGATATTCATATGACTGAATAACAATGTAACAAATTGGTCGGATGACCAAGGAGGGCGACATGTCTACGGTAGGAATTCTACTTATTTTTCTTGGGGCTGCTTTCGCGATTCTCCTTCAGGGGTTGCGCCGGGTTCCGGCCCAGCCACCGACTGTAGCGGTAATGACCTATCTAGGCGAAAGAACTGGTCAAGTGAAGCCTGAAGGATGGAGATTCTTCTTTTTTTGCCCATGGCTTTACGGTTTTATCCCAGTGGAAGTTGCGGCTAAGAATCAAGATTTCAATCCAGAAAATGTTAGAACTCCAGATATGGCGGAATTAGAGATTTCTGCCGCATCGACATGGAGGCCGGATCTGGAGCATCTGCTCGATTATCTTAATTCGGGCGGCGAGGTCGGGGTTAGAAAAATTCTTGATGATATGGTAGAGGAAGCTGTGCGTGAACGAGCAGCTAATCCTGATAAAGAGCCTAAGACCTGGGAGGCGGCGGTAAAATCAAAGGAACTATTCGCCGCTGAAGTTGCAGCCGTAATTATGGGTCGTAGCATAGACAGCACGCCACAAGGTGAACTGGAGAATATTGCCATAGAACTTCGACGTGGTAATGGAAGGCTCTCGATTGAAAAACTCGGTATTATATTGAGCCGTCTAAACATCACTAATATAAAAGTGAAGGGCGAGCTCGCAAGAGATGCCGAGAATGTGGCGCGAGAAGAGAAGCAACGTCAGGCCGAAACCGTTGAGTTGAATCACGTACTCGACCGGTTTCATGATTTAGCCGGGAAAGATGCTGTGTTTCCTGTGGAAAAAGCCTTAGAGCTTATCCAAACCGAACGCAAGAAAATAACCAAAACGGTTCAAGAATTCAAGCTGGATACTGAAACTGCCCGGACAATTGCCGCCGTTCTCGCCGCTTTTGCGAGAGGCCGGTAAGGAGGTAATCCATGAGTAAAGTGGACAAGCGGCTATGGTGGATTCCTGTGGTGCTCACACTGATCGGGGTGATATTACTATTCTCTGATTCAAGCGAGATCAAGTCTCCTGCGCCAAACGCGGCGACTCCAAAAACTTTTACATGGGTGAAAGTTGCGGAAATTGAGGCTCCAGAGAAGTGGGGACCAGAATTTCTGGCTCCGATATCTATCTCTGGGATTTTCCGCTGGGTAGCGAAGGAAGGCGAAGCTGAAGTCCGGTGCTCTAACGGTTTTTATATCGTTCTGGGTGCCAGCGTTCAGCGGGATGAGTCGGGACAGTCGGCCAGTGGCATGTGCCGGGCAAGGAGCTCGGATAAGCCGACGAAGGTCTCGGTCTACACGCCGCAAACGTAATATTGTTCAGTGAGAGGAGGTGATTCTATAGAATAGCTCTTTCGTTTTGAGGAATAAAATTCCCCCACTGGACAATACTTCATTGTCTGGTGGGGGTTGTTTTTTTATGAGGTGTTTTTTTAGGCGCCAAGAATCTCAAGAAGAACCAGGGCGACGCCTTTTGAAATAAGGATAATGGCAAATCCGCCGAGCGCATAAGCTATGGTTTTTCCTCCTTTTGTAACATTAGCGGGGTTGCCGCGCGCGCTTAATATCTGGAATCCTCCAAGAAGGATGAAAAACGCCAAAAGCGGGATACTGATATAGATAAGGTAATTAATAATATTATTAATTATGGCGATAATACTGTTTGAGCCCAGGGGATTCGGAATGGTTATTCCTTGTTGTCCGCCGGTAACTGTGCCGCCGATTGCATCTTCAGCAAAGACAGGAGCGGTTATTAAAAAGAAAACAAAAAGAAATACAATCGGAAAGAATATTTTTTTACAATTTTTTGACATACCCAACCGCGCTTAATTTTAAACGCGCTTGGGTATGCCCCCTCCGATTTTAAATCGGAGGAAAGCACGTCTTAAGCGTTCGGGTTGGTCAGGAAGGTTCCGATAATCTGCTCGAATCCGACGGAAAGAAAAGCAATCGCAACGGCAACTGCGGCATATATCAGCATATTTTTCGCTGTTGAGGCTTTCGTCGGGTCTCCGCCGGCTCTCAAGAAATTGAAAGCGGCCATCAAAAGGAAAAATACCGCGGCGATAAAGAATACGATATAAACCCATTTATTGATGCCCCTTACCAAATCAACGAGTCCGCCGGTAGTTGACGGGCCGACTTTCGGCAGAATCCTGTCCAATCCGGACTGGGTGTTCTGCGCCATAGCCAAGCCGCCGAGGGTCAATGCCAAAATATTCGCTCCCACAATAATACTGGTTACGACTAATTTTGTTTTTTCAGAATTGAATTTCATATAGTTTTTTGGATATTTCTCGACCTTTTGGGTAATTATTTTAATTTTATCAGAAATTATTTGCTTAATGAATAGGCGTATGGAATTACCTATAATTTGCGTTGAGCCCGCTTTCTCCGTAATTTTGCGCTGTGCCGTTAGCGGGGAAAGAGTTGCTCGTGTTTGAATTCGGCGACAGGAAATTTTTAATGATTGATTCAAATCCCACGGACATAAACGCCACAACAATCGCGATGGCCGCGTAGAGTATCATCTTGTGCGCCATCTGGACATTGGCTGGAGTATGTCCGCCAGTCAGGTATTTAAACGCAGCCAGTAAAAGAAAGAAAGCCGCGGCGATGAAGAATATCGTGTAGAGCCATTTTACAACCGTCGTCAGTATGGCGACTGCTCCGGGAACATCTTTTATCGGAGAATCTTGCTGGATGCCGAGGTCTCCGGCTGACGGAATGGTACCCGGTACGGGAGCAGCTAAGGCGGTCGTTAAGACGCCTACGGAAAACGCGATAATTAATAATATAATTATTTTTGTATTCATTTTGTTTCTATGGGGTTAAGAAGCTTTTAATTATCCAGACAGCTCCTACCGAAAGAATGCCGACGGCAATACCCACTAATGCCCAAATCAAGGAGCTGTTCGCTTTTTTTAGTTGTTCCGGATTGCCGCTAGCGGTAATATACCGGAAGGCGGCTATGAGTAAAAAGATGATGGCATAAACGAATATAAACGTATACCATGCTTTGGTAAAATTCTCAAAAACGTTCGTAAGGTCGGTGCCGTTGTTTATTGGCGATTTTGTAATGCCTAGCTTATCCGCTGTCGGAATTTCTACTTTACTGGGAAGGGCAGCAAGAACCTTTGCCGCGATAAATTCCAGAGTGATAGAAGCGGGAAGAATTAATAAATATAACTTTGATTTCTTTTTCATGTTTTAAGAACCTCCCACGGGGGTGATGAAGTCGCGGACGATATTGGCCGCGCCTACGGATATCAGAGCTACGGCAATAGCGACAAATGCCCAGAGCAGAGATTTGTGGGCTTTTTTAACAGCTTCCGGATTTGAGCCGCCGGCAAGATATCCGAAGGCGGCCGCGAGAAGGAAATAAACTGCGGCTACGAAAAAGATGTAGTAAACCCAGCGGACAAGGCCTTCGATAACACTCGTGATGTCCTGAACACTTTTAATCGGAGAGTCGCTACCAAAGTTTGAAGCTTCATTTTTTATGTCTTGGGACGTTATAGCCGCCTTGGATAAAGAATAATTGAATAGCGACCACATAAGGATTATGCCGATAAAAATTAAAGACCAAAACTTAATTTTTTCTATTTTGAGTTTTTTCATTTTAATTAATTATAGCAAATGGCTGTTTGATGACGCAAGGCGGATTATTTCGCCGGGGCGGAGCAATTCAGCTGATTCCATGGTCCAAGTCCGGCATTTGTCCAATCTCCTTGGGATACGAGAATTTTGAAAATCGTATCAAGGACAAGCCAAGAGATAAGAGCTATTACAATTCCGATAATCGCGGCGGTGATTACTTCTTTGCCCTTCGCGGCTCTGCCGGGATTTCCGGCGGAAAACATTATCATAAACCCGCCGATTACAACCATGACGGCAGCTAACGGAAAAATAATTTTAAAAATAAATCCGATAACGTTGTCCAAAAGCTTTAACAGGTCGCAAAAGGTGCAATTCAAACCAGTGCACGGCACGAGTCCGGCCGCGGAAACCAATAACGGAGAAGTAAGAAGTAGGAGGTAGGCGGGAAGTAAGAATCTTTTTTTCATATTATATTATCGGATTTTATTTCTGATATATTCAAGGGCTTGCGAGCTGGTCAGTCTGCCGGTCAGTGTGGAATTTATGGCGTAAGAAAATGCTTGGCTCGCAATATTGTCATCCGGCTGGGGCCAGTCGCGCGCGGTTAAAGCCTGGCTCGCAAAAACTCCCAGAACCGGGTCATTGATGTATTTCGCGATAAGCGGGCGGAGCGCCGGGCATTCATTCAATGCTTTGGCGTAGGAGTCGGCGATTGTTTGGTCGGTGGTTACGGCCGTGATGAAGTCCCATGCCCAGCCGGCATTTTTGCTCTGTTTTGAAACCGTAAGCCCCCAATAACTTGCCTGGTTTACGGGGTTATTTTTATTTATCTGCGGCATAAGAGCGATGCCGTAGCTCAAGTTTTGATTCCGGTTTTTTATTTCCGAAATCGCCGAGCCATAATTAAAAATCATCGCGGTTTTCCCTTCGCTAAAACTCGTGAGGGAATAATCAAGATTGTCGTTCCATGTGTAATACCGATGGCCGCGGCCGGTTTTGATAATTGATTCTGGTTGTTCATCTCCCGGGTTTTCGGAATCAGATTTTGGAAAGCTGTCCAAGTTTCCGGAAGAGTGGCGATTGATTTCGCGTCAAAAATATCTTTATTGTAAAATAACGCGAGCGTGTCTATATAAAGCGGAAGGGCGTAAATATTGCCGGAATTGGCGAAGTCTTGGGAAACAACTGTCGGGAAATCGTTTTGTATCTGCGTCAGGGAATATTGCGTTCCGGGGACCTGATAGATTTTATTATAATGCTTCGGCAGCCAGGAATTTTTAATCATAAAAATATCCGGACCGTTGCCCGAAGCCAAAGCGTCGGTCAAAACGCTTTCGTAACTATCTTCGGATATCCGGGTATAGCTGATTTTTACGTTGCCGTGTGATTGCTGGTAGCTCTGCGCCATATCATTGAAAGCCGCCGAGCTCAGGGGTCCCACTGCGGTCAGGGATATGTTTGGAGCTTGAGTCGCGCTTTGGTTTTTCAATCCCGGCAGGACGCCCATAAAAAACAAAACGCCGGTTACAGCAACGACAAAAACAATACCTATGATTATCGTCTGGTTGCGGGTGAGGTTAGTGGGCATATCGATTTATTTTCTTAAATTATACCCTAAAAGGGGTAGCCTTATAAAGCTACGGAGCCCGCCACGGTGTCACCGGGTTTCAATTTCATTATTCTCACTCCGGAAGTGGCGCGGCCCGCGGTTCTTACGGTATTTATCTTGGTTCTGATGACTTGGCCTTTAGTTGAAATCGCGAGCAGTTCTTCTTCGTCCGTAATTATCTGGGCTGTAATTATTTTCCCGGTTTTTTGGTTTATCTTCGCGGTTTTGATTCCGCCACCGCTTCTTGACTGGACTTTGTATTCTTTAAGTTTGGTTTGTTTCGCAAAGCCGTTTTCGGTCACTATCAAAAATTTTCTTTCGTTTTTCCCCCGGCTTTCTTTTATGGTGTCGAGCCCGGCGACGAAATCTCCTTTTTTCAATTTGATGGATCGGACACCGGAAGCGGTGCGTCCCATAGACCGAAGCTGGGATTCTTTAAATCTGATTGATTGGCCGTTTCCCGTGACCAGAACCACTTCGTCTTTGCCGAAAGAAAGCTTTACCCATTTAAGCAGGTCGTCGCCTTTCAATCCCATAGCAATTAATCCGCTTCTTCTTACATTCCCGAAGTCTTCAAGCGGCGTTTTTTTAATCATTCCGTTTAGTGTCGCCATAATAAGATATCCTTCATCTTTTTCTTTTTCTTCTTCCGCGTAGCTCACGATGGCGCTTACGGTTTCTCCGGCCGGAATTTCCAGGAAATTCTGGATAAGCTTGCCTTTGGATGTGCGGCTGGCCGCGGGTATTTCGTAAACTTTGGTTTGAAAAACTCTGCCTTTATTGGTGAAGAATAAAATATTATCCAAAGTGTTGGCGGGCAGGAAATTGATAAGCAGGTCTTCATCATTTACGTCCTGGCCGATAAGCCCTTTGCCGCCGCGGCGCTCGCGTCATTAAAAGTTTTCTTGGATTCCAATAGCTCGTCTTTCACGACTTTTAATATTTTAGCCGGGCTTTTCAGCAAGTCTTCAAGAAAAGCGATTATTTTTCTTTTTTCTTTAAGTTCGTCTTCTATCTTCTGCCGTTCCAAAGAAGCTAAGGTCTGCAGCCTCATTTCCAAAATGGCAATTGCCTGAAGTTCGGTAAATTTGAAATTTTTAATCAGGTTTTCTTTGGCATCGTCCTTGTCTTTGGATTTTTTGATGGTCGCGATGACTTTATCGATATTGTCCAGAGCCTTGCTTAATCCTTCCAAGATATGGGCGCGCTCTTTGGCTTTCATCAGGTCGTATTTCGTGCGGCGTTCAATCACGATTTTTCGGTGGTCAATGTAAGCCGAAAGGATATCTTTCAGGGACATCAGCTGCGGCTGGATGCCGTCAGCCAGGGCAATCATATTGAGATTGAAATTTTTCTGAAGGTCGGTGTGCTTGTAGAGCTGGTTCAATATTTTCTGCGCGGAAGCGTCTGTCTTGAGTTCAATGACTATCCGCATTCCTTCGCGGTCCGATTCGTCGCGGAGGTCTTTAATGCCCTCAATTTTCTTCTCCGAAACGAGTTCGGCGATTTTTATAATGAGCTCGGATTTATTAACCTGGTAAGGAATTTCCGTGATAACGATATTGAATTGGCCGTTCTTTCTTTCCTCTATTAAAGAAACCGCGCGGCAGGTAATGGGGCCGCGTCCCGTGATGTAGGCACCAACAATTTCCTTTCTGTTATAAATGATTCCGCCGGTCGGAAAATCCGGCCCCTGGACGAATTGCATCAGGTCCTCGGTTGTGGCTTTCGGATTTTCTATCAGATGAGCCGTGGCATCAATAACTTCACCCAAATTGTGCGGAGGAATATTCGTGGCCATGCCGACCGCGATTCCCATCGAGCCGTTCAGAAGCAGATTCGGCAGTTTTGCCGGAAGCACGCTTGGCTCCTGCCGCGTGTCGTCGTAGTTGGGGGAGAAATCAACGGTCTCTTTTTCTATATCGGTTAAAAGTTCTCCTGCGATTCTTGCGAGCCGGCATTCGGTGTACCTCATTGCGGCCGGGGAGTCGCCGTCAATCGAGCCCCAGTTGCCTTGGCCGTCAATCATTGTGTATCGCAAAGTAAAGTCTTGGGCCATGCGCGCCAGGGCATCGTATATGGCCGAATCGCCGTGAGGGTGGTAGCGTCCCATAACCGTGCCTACAATATTGGCTGATTTTCTGAATTTGGCATTATGCGCTATGCCGTCGTCCCACATCGTCCAGAGGATTCTTCTTTGAACCGGCTTTAATCCGTCCCTTACATCCGGCAGGGCGCGGGAAACTATGACCGACATCGCGTAATCAAGATAACATTCGCGGAGTTCGTCGGTTATTTCCCGGTTTTCTATCCGTTGCGTTTTCTCCCCGTTTTCTCCGTCTTTCTCCCTTTCCCTGCTTTTTTCTTTTTCTTTATCTTTCTCCATTTATCTATTTTTATCCATCTTTATCTTATTTTTCGATTGTTATTGAATTCGCGGAATTGAGTTTTTTCGTCATATTGCCGATTTCTTTCATGATTGATTGATAAGCAATTCCCGTGTCTTTTTGACTCGTTGTTTCGTTGACCGGTTTCACGATGGAATTTGATAAAAGCAGCCAGGAGGCGATGACTATCGCCATGGTGATTGAGCTCGCTGCGACAACCCATTTCTTTTTCGTTCCTTCGTCCGAGTTCCGGATTTTTTCCAAAAGTTTCTTGATATCTCCTTTCATTTAAACTTTGAGGATTACAATTTGCGTTGATTTTATTTCCGTCAAATCTTTTCTTTTGACGGTCAGTTTTTCCTGCGGCTCGGATTTGCCGTGGTTTATTTCTTCCGAAAAAGTTTTCAAGTCTTCAGATTGCCTTTTGAGCCCGGGAATTTTAAAGAATGACGGGATTACGATTTTCGGTTCGATTTGCTTTATGAGTTTTGCCGCGATCTTTTGCTCAATAAACGGCTTGCCTCCTCCCGGAATAAATATAATATCCGCCTCTTCGGTCAGGCGCTCCATGGCCGTGGGTTCGGGACTCTCGGAGATATGTCCCAAGAAGGCGAGTTTCATTCCTTCCAACTCCAAAATATAAGCCGTCTTTAAATATTTTTCGGTTGATTCGTTCGGCAGGGGAATTCCCCAAATATTAGCTTCTCCGAAATTATATTCGCCAGCGCCGAGAATTTCATTCTCTTCTTTTTCCAAAATCGGAGGGAAGGGATTGATTGTTTTTAAGACGACATTCGCTTTGAAGCGGGGAGCGGAAAGTCCGCTTTTGGCGTCAATCGGGTCGGTTAAAACCGCAAAATCTCCGCTCTGGATCTTAAAACAGCCTTCTCCGTACCAGGTAATAATCATTGTTTTTACAAATAAAAAATGTCTCTTTTGACTCTTTGAGTATAGCCGAAAAGCCGTAATTTTTCAACCCCGTTAGAAGCTTGGCTGGGAAAAATTATAAATAATTTTTCCCTTTAAAATAGTTATCATTTAACAATGTTTAATTTTTTCCGATGAATATGGCAATTTTTAAACTCAGCTTCTAACGGGGTCAACCCCTAAAAAATCCGCCCGTTGAGAAACGGACGGATTTCTGCGTATTTCTAAAACTTTCTATTCTCCTTCGGTTTCTTCGCGCAGCTTGTTTAAGAGATGAGCCGCGTATTCTTTTCCGCCAAGCCCGAATGCCAATCCGCCGGCCAGAGCCATCATGGCGATGATTCCGGTTATAAGCGTATTGATGATGGTAGTTGCGATGCCCAATTGGAGCAAGGCCGCTAAAAGGCCGAAGATAACGACCGACCACCAGGTTAACGTTCCCAAGAATTTCGAGGCGTGCAGTTTAGCGCTTAGGACCGATGCTCTGACCAATGATTTCAGGAACTTCGCCAGAATCACAGCCGAGAGCATTATAACCACCGCTACGATTATATTCGGAAGGTAGCCGATAATGTCGCGGAGGAAAAGCGATATTCCCCAAAGATTCAAGAGATCGGAAGCGGCCAGGACAAAGACAACGATTAAGAACCAATAAATCAAAAGACCGAAGAATTTTCCGGAATTGATTTGTATCCCGGCTCTTTCGAAATATTCATTCAATCCGACTTTTCGGAGCAGTGAATCGAGCCTTAAAGCTTTTATAATTCTGTCCACGGCTGTTCGGAAGACAGCGGCCACAATGAGGCCGATTACGAGAACAATAATGGCGCCCAGTAAAGACGGTAAATAACTTAAAAGTCCCTGCCAAATATTCAGAAGGGAGCTGTAAGTCACCTCCGCCCAGCTTTGAATAATCATATTTTTAGTAAAACAATACCTCGACCTTTACCCCCACACCAATTGAGAAGATGCTGTCGCGTAACTTATGCTTCTCAATTTGAGAAGATGCTGTCGCGTAACTTATGCTTCTCAATTGGTGTGGGGGTTTACCCCATAGAACCGAGAAGATGCTGTCGCGTAACTTATGCTTCTCAATTGGTGTGGGGGTTTACCCCATAGAACCGAGAAGATGCTGTCGCGTAACTTATGCTTCTCAATTGGTGTGGGGGTTTACTTAATTTAAGTATAACCCGAAAAGCCGAATATAGAAACTTTTTTCTGTGGAAAACAATAGAGAACGGGTGTTATAATGTATTCATGATTATTGGTGGCTTGGGGAAGTTGTTTTTTTACCTTGTTTTTAATTTTTTGGCTTTGTATCTTGCGAGCCGGTTTGTGGTTGGGTTTGCCATTTCCCAAGACCCTGTGGAATTTTTGAAAATCGCGGCTATTTTCACTCTCATAAATCTTTTCGTGAAGCCGATTTTCAAATTCATACTGAAGCCTTTCGTGATTTTGACTCTGGGATTGGGGATTATAGCCATCAATATGGCGCTGCTATATTCCTTAAAAGTGTTTTTTCCCCAAAGCATCGGAATTACTGGACTTATTCCGCTCCTCTATGCTACGCTTATTGTCGTAATCGTGAATCTTTTCGCCCATTTCTTGGGGAAAATTTTCAAAAATTAGATGCTTATCTCAATTTTACAAATAGTTGTGTCCGTGGCGCTTATAATCGTGATTCTGATTCAAGAGCGTTCTTCCGGCACCTCCGGACTTTTCGGCGGCAGCGGAGACGAATTTTATCACACGCGAAGAGGCTTGGAAAAAATGATTTTTTACGCGACCGCTGTTTTGGTAATCGCTTTTATCGGCCTGTCGCTTCTGGGCATAATTAAATCATAACGTTTACAAATTCGGCCTAACCGATGTTATTGGGCAATTCTTTTAAAATACTCAAATCTTTTTCCAAGAAAGAGCGGATAATCTTTCTTGCGGGTTTTTTGGTTTTTATTTTTTCGGCCTTTTTCCTCGTGGCGGATTATATCGGCCGGAATACGGTGAGCATCCCCGTCCGGGGAGGCGAGTATCGCGAAGGTATAGTCGGCCAGCCAAGTTTTATAAATCCCGCGCTTATCGGTTCAAATGACGCCGACCGCGATTTGTCGGAAATCATTTTTAGCGGAGTGCTGGATTTGGCCGATAATTATAAAATGAGTCCCGACGGAAAAACCTGGACCATAAGATTAAAAGACAACGTTGTTTGGGACGATGGCCAGCCGATTACGAGCGATGATATTATTTTCAGCATAAACACCATCCAGGATCCCGATAGCCGGTCATCACTTTCGGCTTTATGGCAGGGAATTTCCACCCAAAGAGTGAGTGAGCGGGAGTTTAAATTGATTTTGCCGTCACCATACGCTTTCTTCGAAAAAACTTTGAAAAATCTAAGGCCTATACCCAAGCATATTTTCGGAGCTTTGCCGGCCGGCAACCTAAGGCTCTCGGAATACAATCTTGAGCCGGTAGGCAGCGGACCGTTCAAATATTCTTCTTTTGAAAAAAGGAAAGATGGTTTTATCACAAGCTATTACCTGGTTCCCAATAATCTTTATTTGGGAGACAAACCTTATCTGAGCCAACTGACATTTAAATTCTACGAAGACGAACATGGATTGACCGGAGCGGTGAATAACGGCGCGGTTGATGGCGCCGGATTCTCCGGAGCTTTTGACTTGGGGAAAATCAGCGTCAGCCATAATGTTTACGACATCAGGATGCCGAAGTATTACGCGGTCTTTATGAATCAATATGCCAACCAGGTTCTCGGGGATATTAATGTCAGGCTGGCTATGGGTTATGCGATAAACAGGAGCGAGCTTTCAAAAAAAGTTTTTGGCAATCACGCTTTGCCGGTACTGGGACCAATGGTTCCCGGCATGGATGGATATATGGCGCAAATTTATCCCCAAGAAGATTTTTCGCAGGACAAAGCCGCAAATATCCTTGATTCAAGCGGTTGGAAAATGAGGGATTCGGGCATAAGGGAAAAAAATTCCTATCAGCCGGCCCAAGGGAAAACTCCGGCGACGCAGACTGCCATTCCTTTGGAGGTCCATCTAACCGTGCCGGATACCAAGTTTTTGATTGATGCGGCGAATATTTTGAGGGACGATTGGGCGAAAATCGGGATAAAGACGGACGTGGAAGTCGTTTCTTCCGAAGATATAAATAATAAAGTTATAAAAGGCAGGGATTACGAGATGCTGCTTTTTGGAAATATTTTTGGCGATAACCCCGATCTTTTTTCTTTCTGGCATTCATCGGAAAAGTTTTACCCGGGGCTGAATTTATCGCTTTACGACAATCGGGTGGCGGACGGGCTTATGGAATCAATCCGTAAAAATCTTGACGAGAAAAGCCGTGATAACGACTTGGCGAGCCTCCAGTCAATTATTATAAACGATGAACCGGCGATATTCCTTTTTTCCCCGTCCTATCTTTACGTAGCCAAAGTATGGCTTCATGGATTCGACGATAAATTTATCTCCCTCGCGAGCGATCGGTTTCTGAATATCGGAAAGTGGTACGTAAAAACCGCGTTGGTTTTCAAATAAAGGCGCTGATGCGTTGACAAATTTTGTTTAATGGAGTATATTGGAAATAACTTCAATTACTCCTTTAATCAGTGGTTTGTGGCGCGGTCCGCGGAACTTTTCGTTTTCGCACGGGCAGGTGGCGCCTGCCTGCCGGCAGGCAGGGAATTGGTAGATTTACCCCGTATTAATTTTGGCTTATGATTTTATAATTGCCCAGGTGCTGAAATTGGCAGACAGGCTAGCTTCAGGAGCTAGTGTCCGCAAGGACGTGAGGGTTCAAATCCCTCTCTGGGCACAGCTCGTAATTAATTAAATAAAAAATATTAACTTAAAATACTAAATACTAGATTCTAGCTACTAAATACTAAAACAAATGATCAGACAAAATAGAAAATTTGAACATCAGGCTGAAGATTCAAAGCCGGTTGTTTCGCGCGGCCGCGCGGGAGATTTTAATAGAAATCGCGCGCCCGTGAGAAGGCCCGTTCCGGCTCGTCCTTCAACCGTAAGCCCTGTCTCAAAAGAAGATATGGTCCGGTTTGTCGCCTTGGGCGGTTTGGAAGAAGTCGGCCGCAATATGATGGCTCTTGAATACAAGGACGAAATAATTGTTGTGGATATGGGGCTCCAGTTTCCGGAAGAAGACACTCCGGGAATCGATTACATCATTCCCAATACCACTTATCTTGAAGAGAGAAAACATAAAGTAAAAGCGGTTGTGATAACTCATGCCCACTTGGACCATATCGGAGCCGTTCCTTATTTAATGGGGAAGGTTGGCAATCCTCCTGTTTATACCGCGGCTTTGACCAAGGAAATGATTTTGAGGCGGCAGGAAGAATTCACGAACGCGCCGAAACTTGATATCCGCGTGGTTCAGAACCATGATAAGGTAAGATTATCAGAGCATTTTGAAGCGGAATTTTTCGGCGTCACTCACGCCATCCCCGATACGCTTGGAATGATTTTAAAAACGCCGATTGGCAATATTGTTCACTTCGCGGAAATGAAATTCGATTACGATAAGGACGGCAAGCCGCAAGGTTTGGATGAATACGAAAGAATCGGGAAAATGGGGGTTCACACCCTATTCCTTGATTCGACCGGAGCCGTGAAACCGGGATTTTCATTGTCCGAAAGAATTGTTGAGAAAAATATTGAAGAGATATTCAAGAAAGCCGATGGCCGGGTTATTGTCGGCGCTTTTTCCACTCTTTTGGTCCGCATTTCCGAAATCATAAAAATCGCGGAAAAATACGACCGCAAGATTGGGTCCTTTCGACCGGCGCCCAAGGGGAGCCGAACGCGAGCCTGATGAAAATTGCGAACGGCGAGAATCGGAATTTGGAAATCAAACCCGGAGACACGGTAATTTTCTCTTCGTCCGTTATCCCGGGGAACGAGCGGTCTATCCAGGTTTTGCAGGATAACCTGGCGAGGCAGGGCGCGAAAGTTTATTACTCGCAGATCGTGGATATCCATTCCAGCGGCCACGCGCCCCAGGAGGAATTGAAAGTCATCATTAAATTGATTAAGCCGAAATTTCTTATGCCGATCCACGGATATTTCTTCATGAGAGCGGCGAATGCCGAGCTCGGCCGGGAAATGAAAATTCCCAAAGAAAATACCATTTTGGCGGATAACGGCCAGGTGGTTAATTTCTATAAAGACAGGGTAAGGATTACCGAGGAAACCGCGCCGGCTTTTTATGTGATGGTTGACGGATTGGGCGTGGGAGATGTCGGTGAGGTCGTAATGCGCGACCGGAGAGTTCTGGCGCAGGAAGGCATGGTTGTTATTATCGCGACCTTGGACAAAAAGACCGGCAGATTTCTGAAGAATCCGGATATCATTTCCCGCGGGTTCATCTATCTCCGCGAAAATAAAGATTTGGTGGAAGAAGTGAGAAAAAGGATGCGCGCGATTATCGGCCGAGCGCCGAGAGCCCAAGAGCAGGATTCGGATTATGTAAAGTCTTTAATCCGGGACCAAATCGGCCAATTCCTGTATACTAAAACCAGAAGAAGACCGATGGTCTTACCGGTTGTAATAGAGGTGTAGGGTTAGTGATAATTATTAAGTGGACTATGAAAAAGAGAATTCTAACTGGAGACAGGCCAACCGGGCCGCTACATCTAGGTCACTATATTGGCTCTCTTAAAAATAGGGTAGAGCTTCAGGATAAATATGACGAGTATATCCTTGTTGCGGATGTTCAAGCGCTTACTGACAATTTTACGAATCCCGAAAAGGTTCGGAAAAATGTTTTAGAGTTGATGCTTGATTACCTCAGCGTGGGGATTGATCCAAAGAAAGCGACAATCATAATTCAATCTTTGATTCCGGAAATCGCTGAATTAACAATCTTTTATCTTAATTTAGTTACAGTTTCTCGTCTCGAGCAAAATCCGACCATTAAGACAGAAATTAAAGAAAAGGGTTTTGAGAAAAAAATACCAGCAGGGTTTCTGATGTATCCCGTAAGCCAAGCGGCTGATATTACCGCTTTCGGCGCTCATCTTGT
>JAPLZW010000091.1 GCA_026394835.1 Candidatus Wolfebacteria bacterium | reverse complement strand
GCAATGAGCTTATGGTCGTGGCCAAGGAGCGCGGGGTTAAAAACTTCCGTGTTCTGAACAAGCAGGAGTTGGCAGACGTATTGAAGAATATCGGTGATAAGAAAGCCGTTGATGCGATCGTAGCCGGTGCAGTTGCCAGATGGAAGTCAGGATGGGGAAAGGAGAAGGCAAAGAATGAAAGTCAAAGTTGACCTTGATTTGAAGGTCGAGATGGGCGGGGTGTCGCGTGATGGCACAGGGTTGGAGGTTTATTTGCCGGACGGTACGCGATATGAGGATGTCGTTCGGGTCTTCGGTGCACCCCATCTGGGCATGTCGCTGGACGGCAAGACCAAGGCAGAGTGGATCGGCAGGATCAACGGTCTCGTTTTTACGATCTACGACTACAAGTCGAAGCTGGATCCGGAGCGGAACACCGACTGGCATATCGGCGGCAAGGTGAAGTTTGTCGCGGAGCTTGTGAACGTTTATTTCAAAGCAAAATAAATAATATAAATATTTAAAGCAAAACCTTCGCTGGTCATTATGGCTGGCGGAGGTTTTTTGTTTGTGTGGCGATTATTTTGATTGATGTAAAAAGCTCTTGTGTTATAATATGTAACATATTGTTGCAAAGGAAAAACTATGAAAAACCCAATAGAAACCTATACCGTAGAAGAAGTTGCGCAGGCATTGAAGTTGCATCCCTATACGATCAGACGCTTAAGCCGGGAAGGAAAGATCCCTGCTTTTAAGTTTGGCGGTCAATGGCGTTTTGATAAGAAGCAGATAGATAAATTAATGAACAGGATTGTGAAAAGATGAGTACAGATTTAACATTTTTTACTAATGAAAAAGGACGCACTCTTCTTGATCGGTTTAAAATTACTTTGGCGAACAACACTAAGTTTTTTGATGTGTTGGTTGGATACTTCAGAACCAGTGGTTTTTATCACTTGTACCAGTCGCTTGAGAAGGTCGAGAAGATTCGAATTTTAGTCGGAATCAATGTAAATAAACAGACGCACGATTTATTGATTGAGGCGAAAGAACAACAGTTGGCACTTGCGTTTTCTCATAAAGAAACAAAGGACGCATTTGCAGATGAAGTTGTCAGTGAAATGGAGGAGTCGGAAGATAATGCGGACACAGAGATTGGTGTCCAGAAGTTCATTGAATTTATAAGAAATGGCAAGCTTGAAATTCGCGCGTATCCTTCGCAGGATATTCACGCCAAGGTTTATATCATTCGTAAAGATCAATCTAAGAGTGAAGATTTTGGTCGAGTGATCACTGGTTCAAGCAACTTTTCGTATACAGGACTCCACGAGAATCTCGAATTTAACGTTGAACTGAAGGATAGCAGGGATGTGGAATTTGCTTTAGAGAAGTTTGAGGGCCTATGGAAGGATTCAGTTGATATTTCAGAAAAATATATTGAGACGGTTAACACAAGAACGTGGCTTAATGATACGATCTCACCTCATGACCTCTATTTGAAGTTTTTATACGAGTATTTTAAGGATGAATTAAATCAGTCCGACGAGGTTTTCTATCGTTACGTACCCATCGAATTCAAAAAATTTGAATATCAAGAGCAAGCAGTTCTTAACGCCAAAAAGATTCTCGAAGAGTATGGTGGCGTCTTCATCTCGGACGTGGTTGGCCTCGGGAAAACATATATTTCAGCAATGCTTGCCAGCCAGCTTGATGGTAGAACTTTAGTCATAGCCCCGCCGATTTTGCTTGAGAAAAATAATCCCGGTTCTTGGCCTAATGTTTTTGATGACTTCCGCGTTCACGCGCACTTTGAGTCGATTGGTAAATTGGATGCTCTTGTCGAAGCGGGAACTGATAAATTTACGAATATTATTATTGATGAAGCTCACCGGTTCCGTACTGAGAGCAACATGACTTATGAAAAATTGGCTGAGGTATGCCGTGGCAAGCGGGTTATTCTCGTTACAGCGACGCCTTACAATAACTCTCCCAAGGATATTTTAAGTCAGATTAAGCTGTTTCAAAAAGCGAGAAAGAGCACAATCCCTAATCTTCCTGATCTAGAGAAGTTTTTTAACGGTCTTGACAGGCGATTAAAAACTTTGGATCGTCAGCGGGATTATTCG
>JAPLZW010000098.1 GCA_026394835.1 Candidatus Wolfebacteria bacterium | reverse complement strand
TTATTTCTCCGGGTTTTGGGTCGAACCCTCCCCCGATTATGGATATGGGAGAAGCCGTATGATGCGGAGCGCGGAATGGCCGGAAATTCACTATATGGTTTTCGCCCAAAAGATTGGCGGCGCTCCATATTTGGGTAATTTCCATGGCTTCTTCCGGCAATGGCGGCGGAAGTATTGAAAGCATTGCCTGCGCCATCATGGTTTTTCCGGCTCCCGGAGTGCCGCTCATCAAGAAGTGATGGCCTCCGGCAGCCGCGACAATCAAAGCGCGTTTCGCGTTCTCCTGGCCTTTTATTTCCGAAATATCGACAATCGATTGGTTATGCCCCGGGATAAATTCGGTTTGCGGCTGAAAATCAATAAGTTTCCTGCCCTCAAGGTGAAGAATCAAATCTTCGATATTTTTAACGGGGATGACTTTCAAATCTTTGATTAGGGCCGCTTGAGCCGCGTTTCTTTCCGGCAAAAAAAGATATTTGAATCCCGATTTTTTCGCCATTTTCGCGATATTCAAAACGCCGCTGATATGGCGGAGACATCCGTCAAGAGAAAGTTCACCCGCAAAAAGTTTGTCGGAAGCATCAAATTCTTTAATCTGCCCGGTTGCCAAAAGATAGCCTATGGCAATCGCCAAATCGTACTGCGATCCGGTTTTTTTGATATCCGCGGGCGCGAGATTGACTGTAATCTTCCGGTTTTCCCGCGCCGGCGGCTTAACGCCGCTGTTTTTCAAAGCCGAGCTCACTCTTTCCTTGGCTTCACTCGTCGCCTTATCGGCCAAACCTACGATATTAAAAGAGTGGAGGCCGATATTAATATCAACCTCCACTTCTATAAGTTTAGCGTCAATCCCTTCGAGTTCCGCCGAATAAACCCGGGAAAGATTTTTTACCATTGATTTTTAAACATTAGAAAGTTTTTTACAGTTCTTACAAAGACGGGATTCCGGAACAATATCCATTACATCTTCCGAAATTTCCTCTCCGCATTTTTCGCAAATTCCATACCTGCCTTCTTCAATTTTCTGTAAAGCGTTTTTTATCTCAACCAGCCTGCTCTTCAAAACTTGAGCAACGGACAAACGGTTATCAATCTCCTGAGTTTCCTGGGTTTCAATATCCGGATCCACCTCATCGCCTAATTCCGGCGTCTTTTCCGCGCCAATTACTTCTTTCTCTATTTCTTTCTCAATTTTTTCCAGTTGAATTTTAAATTTATTGATGCTTTCCATTTTTATTTAACTCCCGGCATTTGCGCCGGGAAAATCCACGTTGATACGGCATAATAACTGAAAAATCCGAAAGCCGCAATAAGGATAAGAATTCCAAAAGTGATTAAAATAATTTTTACAATTCCGGTTTTATTCTTTCCCTCTTCCGCGCTTAGCGATACTTTGGGTTCCGCGGCTTGAAGTCCGCCAGGTGAAAATATTCCCTTTTCCGGACCGGAATACCCCACTACTCCGAAGTCCATTCCCGGAGCCGGCGCTTGAGCCGCTTCTTCCGGCCGGACCTTAAATTGAATATTTATAATTTCCGCGGACGGAGCCTGCCCGCCGCTTTGCTCTATTGATTTCAAATCAGAGGCCATTGTCCGGATTGAAATTTCCGGCTCCGGCGGAGATTGCACCGATTGTTTTTGTTCTGCCATCAAAAGAATTATACCATAATCGAAAAAACAAAATTGTGCTTGTTTATACCTCTGCGCGTAACTATTTTAGCATAAATTGCTGACGTTTACCGCATCATCCAAGTCCTTCTTGAGTTGCTTGATAATTTTTTCTTCCTCTTCAGTAAGCTGGCGTTTGGTTCTGGTTTTTTCGAGCATCTTGATTTGCTCGCGAATATCTTCCTTCAATAAATCAAACGCTTTATGGAGTGCCGATTCCGCTTCGCGAACTTCTTTCTTTATTTTTCCTAATTTCTTTCTGAACGACCCGAATTTATGCCAGCCATACCAGATAATAAACAGAAGGATGAATATCAGCACCACGAGCGGGATTACCACTGCAAGCAAGCTTATCGCCCAAGATCCTACTTTTAGAAACGCTGGTTGTTCTACGGCAATGGTAATTGACTCACTTAGATTGCTTTTTGCGCCTCGCATATCAATTACTTCAGTCCATAATTTATAGATGCCGCCACTCAACTTTTCATCTGCCACAAATGTAAACTTTCCGCCTTGATCAGCTTTCACACTTTGACTTTTTGGCTCATCCTTTTCTCTTTGCAACCAAGCTACTACTTCCGAGTTTGGGTATGCAGTTTTACCTTTAACAATAAGAAGCTCGCCGCTTTGAAGAATTGAAGGATATTCGGTAATCTCTGGCGGCTGCAATCCTTCAATGGTAAACTCTGCCGAACTGGCTAAAACATTGCCGGCTTTGTCTACGGCCTTAGCAATTAAAGTGTGTCGGCCTGGTTGGAGTGCACTTGTCTCATAGATATGACTTCCGTCGTCCTGCCATATTTGTGAATTTCCATTGTCTATTTGAACTTCGTAATGATCAATGCCCGAGGTTTTGTCGCTTGCATCGAAAGAAAACTTCGCTTTTGGACCTGTCAAGTCACTTCGCATAATTTCTCGTATATCAAATCGATCTGGTTTTTCTGTATCAATTTGAAATTTGAAATGAGAA
>JAPLZW010000108.1 GCA_026394835.1 Candidatus Wolfebacteria bacterium | reverse complement strand
AAGGCTGTGGCCGAAGGAGCGCGTGAGAAGGGGCTTAAGATATAAGGATTTTATATAAAAATTTTTCACTATGGTTCAAAATTTCAATAAAACTCGCAAGAGCGAATTTAAGGAAAAGGTTATTGACTTAAGGAGGGTCACTCGTGTTGTCGCGGGCGGAAAAAGATTCCGTTTCCGGGCAACGATTCTTTTGGGAGACGAAAAAGGAAAAGTTGGAATCGGAATCGCGAAAGGATTGGATGTCGCTCAGGCTGTCGATAAAGCCAGAACCGCGGCAAGAAAGAAGATGTTTACCGTTTTTTTGGATGGGGCGACTATTCCTCATGAAACAATATCGAAATTCAGCGCCGCCCGCGTGCTTATCAGGCCTGCGGCCAAGGGACACGGTTTGAAAGCCGGAGGCGCCGTCCGTTCGGTCCTTCTTTTGGCGGGAGTGAGGGATGCCACATCCAAATGCCTTGGCGGAACAAAAAATAAATTGACGAACGCCATGGCTACTTTGGAAGCCTTGAAATCTTTGAAGAAAAGAACGGTTAAATCCGAAGCGGTGAAAGAGAATAAAGCCGAAGCCGTAAAAGAATAATTTTCTAAAATGCAGATTCACGAAATAAAAATCACTTATAAGAGAAAAAGCGTAAAGCGCGTTGGCCGTGGAGGCAAGCGCGGCACGACTTCCGGCCGCGGAACCAAGGGACAAAAAGCGCGCGCCGGCCACCGTATCAGGCCTGCGGAAAGGGATATGATCCAGAGGATTCCGAAACTGCGCGGATATAAATTTAAGTCTCTTGAATCAAATCCTATCGCAATCAACTTGGGCGATTTGGAAAAAAAGGTGAAGGCTAATATAATTAACACCGGCGCGCTTATTAAAAGCGGATTGATCAAGAAAGGGGAAAGCGTAAAGATATTGGGGAATGGCGAGTTGAAGCGCGCTTTGGAATTCCAGGGTCTTGCGGTTTCCGCTTCGGCTATAAAAAAGATTGAAGCCGCCGGAGGAAAAGTTTCTTAATCCCGAGTTAATCCCGAATCTTATATGGAACGCTTCTTACAGATTTTTAAAATTAAAGATCTCCGCAAAAAGGTCTTCATCGTTGGAGGTTTGCTTGTGGTATATAGAATCCTGGCGGCGATTCCCGTGCCGGGCGTTGATTCGTCAAAAATAAAAGATATCTTGTCTTCGAATCAGTTGCTCGGGTTCTTTAACGTATTCTCCGGCGGAGCGCTTTCCAATCTTTCCATTATCATGCTCTCGGTTGCCCCTTATATCACCTCAACCATTATTATGCAGCTTTTGACCATGATTTTCCCGAATCTGAAAGCCATGTATTACGAAGAAGGTTCTGCGGGCAGGGCGAAATTTAACCGTTTATCCAGATATATCACGGTTCCCCTGGCTGCGGTTCAGGCTTACGGTTTTATAAATATTCTGACGTCTCAAGGGCTCATTTCGCCTTTATCTCCGTTTGATTTAATAAGGAATGTCATCATCATCACTGCCGGGTCTTTGGTTGTCATGTGGATAGGCGAGCTTATCTCCGAGCAGAAAATCGGCAACGGAATTTCTTTTATTATATTCGCGGGCATCGTGAGCAGTTTGCCTCGGGAAGCCCAGCAGCTTGTTCTTAACTGGAACTCCGGAACGATCCGTATTGACCTTATCCTGCTGTTCCTCGCGGTCGCGATATTGGTTATCGGCGGCGTGGTTTTTATCCAGGAGGGAGAAAGGAGAATTCCGGTCTCTTACGCTAAAAGGGTGCGGGGCAATAAGCTCTACGGCGGCGCTTCAAGTTATTTGCCGCTAAAGGTCAATCAGGCGGGAGTTATTCCGATAATCTTCGCGATTTCTATTCTTCTGTTCCCGCAATTTATTGCCCAATTCGCCACGATTATTTCTCCGAGCTTGGCGGTAAAATTGAATGTTATTGTGACTCAATTTTTTAACAATCAGCTTATCTACGGAATAATTTATTTCCTTTTGGTTGTGGTTTTCACTTATTTCTACACGGCTGTCACTTTTGACCCGAAAGAAATCTCAAAAAACCTCCAGAGAGCCGGAGGGTTTATCGCCGGCATCAGGCCCGGAGAATCAACTACCGATTATCTCGGCAAGGTGATAAACAGGATTACTTTTTCAGGAGCGTTATTTTTGGGCATAATCGCGATATTGCCGAATATAACCCAGGCTTTTACCGGCGTTAGCTCGCTTTCCGTGGGAGGCACGGCGCTTTTAATTGTCGTGGCTGTCGCCTTGGATACCGCGAGACAAATTAATTCCCAGCTTATAATGAGGGAGTATGAAGGATTCAATTAGTAAAATTGCGGTGTTCCTTTACGGGCCTCCGGGTTCGGGCAAGGGAACGCAAGCGAAGTTATTGGCCGATAATCTTGGCCTCTATCATTTTGACAGCGGCGATTTTTTAAGGAAACTCATTAATGATCCCAAGAAACAAAACGACCCGGTCATAAAAAAAGAGAAAGAGCTGAATAACGCGGGAAAGCTTAATACTCCATCGTGGTTTTTGGGCGCGGTTAAGGAAAAAATCGGGCAACTAATTACCCTGGGAGAAAGCGTTGTTTTTAGCGGCGCCATCAGGACGATGTACGAAGCTTTTGGCGAAGAAGGTGTTGAAGGGCTGATAGATTTCGTGGAAAAAGGATATGGCAAGGAAAATATTTTTATTTTCCTCCTTGGCATTTCCCAAGAAGAATCCGTAAAAAGAAATTCAACGAGAATGAGTTGCTTGGTTTGCGGTTTTTCGCCAATGGCCGGAATGGGATACGAATTCAAAAGTTGCCCTTCCTGCGGAGGAGAAATAATCCGCCGCAAGGATGACGATGCGGAAATTATAAAGGTCCGCCTCAAGGAATATGAAGAGCGGGTTGGGCCGGTAATCGGCGAACTCCAAAAACGCGGCTATAACATCATTAAAATCGACGGAACGCCGGCTCCCTATAAAATCCACGAAGACCTTGATAAACTTGCGGAAAAATTGATAAGGAAGGCCGGCGGCAAGCCGGGTTTTTTGAACTATAAACCCGATGGCGCGAGGCATCCCTACAAAGCTTCAATCTGCGCATCCGTGAACGATGTCGTAGTCCATGGTTTCCCGGGAGATTATATCCTTAAGCCCGGAGATATCTTAAAGCTTGATTTCGGAGTTATCTATAAAGGATTTTATTCCGACGGCGCCGCGACTTTCGGCATCGGAAAAATTTCCGAAGAGGCGAGAAAACTTATCGAGACCACAAAGGAATCGCTCGCCTTGGCGATAAAAGAGTGCTGGCCAGGAAATACTTTGGGAGATATTGGTTCCGCTGTGGAAAATTTTGCCAAAAAACGCGGATTCAGGCCGATTAAGGGATTGACAGGCCATGGCATAGGCTCTAAACTTCACGAAGACCCGGTTGTTTTTAACCACGGAACAAGAGGAATGGGCATGAAATTGGCTCCGGGAATGGTTTTGGCTATCGAGCCGATGCTTTCCGCGGGAAGCGACAAGGTAATTCAGCTGGATGACGAAAGCTGGGCTACTTCCGACAAAAGTTTATCCGCCCACTTTGAACACACGGTGGCGATAACGGAAAAAGGACCAAGAATATTAACCAGGGAGTAATCGCTAATAATGAGAATAGCTTCAAATAACGCGAATTCGCATTATTAAATAAAAAATTAGCATTATTGGCGAACACTATATGAAACCATATCTTTCGGTTATCATCCCGGCCTATAACGAAGCGAAAAGGCTGCCCCTGACTTTGATTGACATTGACAAGCATCTTTCCAAAGCCGATTTTTCCTACGAAATTATCGTGGTAAATGACGGTTCAAAAGACGGCACCGCGGAGATCGTTAACCGTTTCAGCCATTTGGTAAAAAATTTAAGCCTCATAGACAACAAAATAAATCATGGTAAAGGCTGGGTGGTGAAGCAGGGAATGCTGGAATCAAAAGGCAATATCAGGCTTTTCATGGATTCCGATAACGCGACAAAGAAGGGCTGGAAGAATTAAAAAACGAGTTGGATAAACTGAAAAAAGAAGCTCGGGTTGATATTGCCGACAGATTAAAGAGGGCGAAGGAATACGGCGATTTGTCGGAGAATTCCGAATACATCGATGCCAAGGACTCGCAGGCCAAGCTCGAGACCAGGATTTTTGAGCTGGAAGAAATGATAAGAAACGCGGTTTTGATAAGAAAAAGCAAAAGTAAGGACGTGGTGGCTATCGGTTCTACGGTTAAGGTTCAGAAAAACGGCAAGAATACCAAGTACACCATCGTGGGTTCTGAAGAATCAAATCCGGTTATGAATCTGATTTCCAACGAATCGCCATTGGGCAAAGCATTTCTTACGAAGAAAGTAGGGGATGCCTTTGAGGTTCAGGTGCCAAGCGGCAAAATAAAATATAAAGTATTGAGCATAGACTGAAATAAGATCTAAGAAATAAGATTTAAGAAGTAAGACCCGCGGCCCGTGGCTCGCGGGTTTTTATTTTAGATCACCGCCATTGGGAAATCAGCATTCTCCTGTAAAAATTTTTTAAATAAATAGCCGGTTCCGAGAATATTCGGAATATTCCCAGAACCGGCTAGTGGCGAGTGATGTTTGGTCGGGGTATGGATTTCTAGGGAGCTACCTTCGCGGAAGTCAGCTCTTTCGGGACGTCATTCTCGTATTTGACGATATTCTTGGCTTTTGGAGAGTACCAGAAAATCTCCTCTCCTTGCCATATGTTACCTCTTGATCCTTTTGTTTCGTATTTGCGGATAATCTTGAACACTTCGTATTCTCCAGCTTTCAACTGGATTACTTCGTAGTCAGCCACTTCGTACTTGACGCGGGCCGTAAGATAAATTCCAGTATCTGTGTCTCGGACCGGTTGGTTGTATTCCCATTTCTTCCCGATCCAGATTGGGAACTCCACCTCCTCCATGGTCTGCCCGGGATGAGCCTCGTAGGCGTTATAGAAGACCTTTCCTGTTACGGCGCCTATTCTTTTCGCGATTCCGAGACCTTGAGTAACATAAAGGAGGACATTATTGTTCTTAGATCGAGATCGGAATACATTGAGGTTGCCTCTCGGACCGATTTCTTGATGGTCGAAGACTAGCCTCATCTCTTCTCCGTTTTTTAGTTGATAGCGCCACCAGTCACCTTTGAAATAGTTTGGGTGCTCGGCGACAGGACCGTTGTATCCGGACGGAGGAAGCTCGGTAGCTGGCACGAGAGAAGGAGTGACAATAGAGAATACAGCATACAAGATAGCCGTTCCTAAAATCTTTTTCATGGCCATATACCCCCTTGTGAATGTGCGTTTTTAGCCCTTAGATTCCGGCAATGGAACCTCCTCTGTTTAAAGAAGAGCAGATTTTAAATGATTTGTCAAAACTTGCCAGTTGGAGAGTATCCCTTGACAACAAGTAGGCACTTTGCTAAGCTTAGGGTATGAAAACAATAACCACTAAGGCAATCGCCATCCGAAAGGTCGCCCCCAATTACAGCATCAGGGATTTTCAAAAAGAATTTCCCGATAATAACGCTTGTATTGAATATATTTTCCAAAAGAAATTCAGTAATCATACTTGCTCTTGCGGGAATAAGAAATTCTATCGCGTGAAGGGCAGAAAAACTTATGCCTGTTCTTGCGGTAAGCAGATAAACCCCGTGGCCGGAACTATCTTTGAAAAGTCCTCAACTCCTTTGACTTTATGGTTTTTCGCCATATTCCTTTTTTCGGCTTCTCGGAACGGCGTATCAGGCAAGGAATTACAAAGGCAACTCGGAATCACTTACAAATGCGCATGGCGGATAGCTAAACAGATTCGGGCTTTAATGGCTAATGACGGAGATATGCTTAGCGGGACTATTGAAGTTGACGAAACATATATCGGCGGGAAACACAAAGGAGATGGAAACCAGTTTAAGGATAAGTCGGCGATTATGGGAATGGTTGAGCGGGACGGCAGAATCAAGGCAAGTGTCATACCGAACAGGGAAACCTCATATCGTTCTTAATTAGGTATTTCAGAACGTCAAACTCGGTTCAAAGATTATGAGTGATGAATACTCCGCTTATAAGAAGTTGCCGAAGTTCGGCTATCAGCAAGGCGGGGTTAAACACGGGAAAAAGCACTACGTCAAAAGCGACATCCATACGAATACCATTGAGGGATTCTGGGGACAACTCAAGCGCTCTTTGAGGGGGACTTACCACGCCGTTTCGCCGAAGTAT
>JAPLZW010000106.1 GCA_026394835.1 Candidatus Wolfebacteria bacterium | reverse complement strand
TGGTATATCGTGCGATCGCACGATATACCATATTTTACCTTAAAGTGGCAACTAGGAACTTAAAGGCTAAAAGTTAGAGCTTAGGGCTGGAACGGAACCGAATATTTAACCTCGCCTTTTTCAATAAAGGATTTCACATTCTCTATGTCCGCATCCAATATCCGCTGAATCGCTTCCTTGGTATTAAAAGCGTTATGAGGGGTGATGAGGACATTCGGCATATCAATCAAAACATGGTCTTCCAAAACGGTCTTTAAATTATGCTCTTCGAGGTGGCCGCCTAAAATAATTTGCCGTTCTTCCTGTAAAATACCTTCTTCTTCCAGGACATCCAGCCCGGCGCCGGACAAAATTCCGTCATTCAAGGCTTTTACCAAGGCATCGGTTTCTATGACCGCTCCGCGCGAAGTGTTGATAAGCAGGGCGCCTTTTTTAATTTTCCCGATATTTTGGGAGTTAATGAGATGATGAGTCGCGGGTAGATATGGCACATGAAGGGTAATCACATCCGACGTTCCCAAAAGTTCTTCGAGCGGCAGATATTTAAAATCCATCTCTTTTGCCAGCCCTTCATTCGGAAACGCGTCAAAAGCCACTATATTCATCCCGAAACCTTTGGCGATTTTTATGGCGTATTTCCCTATTCTTCCGGTTCCAATTACGCCGATTGTCTTTCCCATCAAATCAAAACCTCTTAAGCCGTCAAAATTAAAACTGCCCGTTTCTTTCAGCCTGTCCGCTCCTTCAAAAATTTTCCGCGATAATGAAAGCATGAGTCCGAAAGCGTATTCCGCCACGGTATTATCTCCGTAGCCCGGCACATAACCAATTTTAATGCCTTTTTCTTTCGTTGCCGCCAAATCAATATGGTCAAATCCGGTCGAACGGGTAGTGATTAATTTCAGATTCGGAAACTGGCCAATGGTTTCCGCGTCCAATTTCGAACCCACAAAAACCGAAACCGCGTCAAAATCTCTTGTTTGCGGCAAGCTGTCTTTGTTTAATTTCTCGTTCGTGAAAATTAATTGAAAATTGGGAATTTGTCCTCCCGAGGAGGATCCGCCTTCGGCGGAAAACTTGGAATTTATATATTCCGCCTCCCACGGTTCTATTTCAAAAAATTGTATTTTCATACATCAGATTATATCAATTTCACGCCTAAATTGACACAAAGATGACATAAAAAGGCGCGGCTTTTTATGATTTTCTAAACACAAGAGAAAGAAAGAATATGACACCCGCCAGAATAATTACGGTCGGGCCCAAAACCAAACCAAGTTTAAAAGACAGGAACATTCCGGTTCCGACCGAAAATGCCGCAACCAAAGCCGCAATCAAAAGCATGGAATTTATATTCCAGCTCATGTTTTTCGCGGCTGCCGCCGGAATTATTATAAGCGAACCCGTCAGCAACGCTCCCAAAAAATTAAGCCCTAAAATAATAGTTGCCGCAAAAATCAGAAGAAAACAGAGGTTAAGAAAATTATTTTTAAGCCCGGCCACAGTCGCAAGGTCCGGAGAAATCATTTGTAAAATAAATTTGTTTTTCAGGAATAAAACCGCGGCGATGATCACAAGGGCAAGAATTGAAGTCGCAACAAAAATTCCAAGGCTGAATCCCGAAACGCCGCCAAACAAGGCATCAATCAAATCCTCTTTCGGCGTAACCAAGCTTCCGATAGCCAGGGATAATGAAAAAACAACTCCGATGATGGTCTCTGTCGGGATTTTAGTCTTTCCTTCCATTTTCCAAATCAGAAGCGCTCCGAGTAATAACGTTGCCGCGCCGCCGATTAACGGATTGATTCCATAAAGAAACGCCAAGCCCAAACCGGGCAAGGCGATATGCGACATCGCATCCGCTGCCAAAGACATCCTGCGCATCAAGGCAAAAACTCCGACCATGCCCGAAGCAAAGGCCAAAAGAATGGCAGGAATTAAATTCAAAATCAATTCATTGTTCATAATCCATTATTCATTATTCACTCTCGTGGTGATGGTGGTAATGCGCGCTGTCTTTGTATAAAGCCGCGAGCGTCCCTTCGGTTAAAGCATGTTCGGGAGCGCCGAAACAAAACATCTTTTTGTTAAGGCATAAAACTTTCGAGGTGTATTTGTAGACGACCTCGAATTCGTGGGAAATAAGCATTATCGCAAGACCTTTTTCTTTTTGGAGTTTATAGATAATTTCGTAAATGTAAGTTTCGTAAGGCGCGTCCACCCCCAAAGTCGCCTCATCAAGCATCAAAATATCCGGGTCTCCTATTAAAGCG
>JAPLZW010000099.1 GCA_026394835.1 Candidatus Wolfebacteria bacterium | reverse complement strand
GATTTAGGTAAGGAGCAGGTTGCGAAAAGCGCAAAGGAAATAAAAGAAAGGATAAAGCCCGAAGATGATGTTTTAATAGCTTCTTCGCCGAAAGCGAGAGCAAGGGGAAGCGCCGATATAATCAGGCGCGAATTAGGCGTTGAAGAAGGAGGTAGAATTTTAAAATCAATGAGGTCTGTCGAGGTGAGGGACTGGGCAAAGGCAAGACAAATATTGGATGAAATTTTAGGACCGGGAGTAGGGAATAATATTCCCAAAGTTGATAAGGCGTATGTTTCAGATCCGCGTTTTGAGATGATGCCGGACGTTTGGGAGCCGAAATCAAACGTGGAAAAAAGAAGCATGAGTGGTTTGGGCCATCTGGCCGGGTTTATGGAGAAGTATAGGAGTGAGCACCAAGATAGAATTCCACACCTCGTGGCGGTTTCCCATTTTGAATTTTTGAACCATATAGTAAGGAAACTTTTTGATTTGGACAGAGATGATGCGGACCAGTTAAGGACTGGCGAAATGATACAAATTACTTTATTGAAAGGAACGGAAGAAGGTAAAAAAATTCCAATGATGATAACTTTTCGCGGCCAGACAAAGGAGGTGCTTTTCGATAATGAGAAAAAGGCGTTTGAAATACTTGGCGAAGAATCATGAGTAATCTTGACGAGAGAATCATAGAAGCTTTTAAGCAGGGGCGGGTGAAGGGCTTAGTTGAACCGGGAGTGAAGCCGGAATGCTTAATGACCGGAATTTCTCATATATTTCTTTTTCCCAAGACGGTTTATAAGCTTTATCGGAAAGATAACGATTCTTTTAATAAAAATTCCCTTGACTTATCGGATGATGATATAAGGCAGCATTTTTACGAAAATGATTTCTCTTTTAATAATTATTTCAGCAAAGAAATTTATAATGCTCTTTTAAGTATCTACGTAAACGGGGAGCATGTGGAATTAAAGCCGAAAGACGAGCCGGGTTATGATTTGGTAATTCAGATGAGCCGCGTTGACGAAAAGAAAAATCTAACTCATTTATTGAGGCAGAAGGCGCTCAATGAAGATGAATTGCGGTCTATCGGTTACAAAATGACTAAACTTGTGGCTGAGTATCCCCAAAAACCGAAAACTAGTAAAAATTATTATGAAGTTTTGGCATCTTTCATTGATGGCGTCCGCCATTTTGGATCTATGGCTGCGCCACTTATTTCTCTTGATGATAGCGAAAAGGTGTGCCCAGCACTGAGTGATTATCGTGAGACTATTAAAGGAAAATTGACAAAGATTACGGAGAAAGATTTTATTTTTACCATAGATAACCATTCTGATAAAGCTTTCTATATTAACAAAGAGCTTTTATTTATATACGTTTATTTGCCTAAAATTGAGTGGGGCATAGTTGAACCGTCTTATGTGATTACTCGGCTATATACCGATACTTTGGTTTTCGCCGGCGAAAAATATTCCGAGGCCCTGCTCCAGGGATATAAAGATTATTATGGGATTATTGATGTGGACAGAGAGCTCCTGGAGTTTTATCTGATTTTCAACGCCTTTTTACGTGCTGGATATATTTTTACATCTTATCGTGATAGCGGTTTGCTTGAAAAAAAAGAAGAAGCTGAAGCACATTGGGAACTTTTAAGGAGAAAGATCCCGAATTTAAGTATTATTAAGTAAAATTTGACTCAACTCGAAAAAGGCTTATGATTTTAGTAAATAAATGCGCCCCGCGGCTGATAAGAATTACTCTTGTTGGGTGGGGGTAAAATCTATGGAGTTAGAAGCAGGATACCAGTATGTATCAGCTATTTCACGCTTTGCAAAGAATTCCTGTAAAAAATAAAAATTAAGGCCGCTCGGTTTTTTTGTAAAAAATTATTAACATCCATGAATGAATTTTATACGAAAAATAAAACAGTGCTTGCGATATTGGTCGGCGCGGTGATAATCGGAGGCGCTTTGTATTTTTCTCGTACTCCGGCTCCAATTAGTGAGTCATCTGGTGCTCGGTCAAATATTTTCGATAGTTTGAGCGGTTCAGATTCAAACGTTAAGTCCGCACAGAGTCCAAATTCCAATTGCCTTATCAAAGGAAATATAAGTTCAAGCGGAAAAATCTATCATATGCCGGGCTGCGGATCGTATGAGAAAACTGTAATTGATACGAGTGCGGGCGAAAAATGGTTTTGCTTTGAGCAAGAAGCCACTGCCGCCGGCTGGAGAAAAGCTAAGAATTGTCCCTAATCTATGAAAGAGAGTTTATTAAATAAAATAGAATATTTAAGATATTTACTTAGGTGGAATTTTTTACCGGCTATAATTCTTTTTGGAGGAATTTACGTAGCTTTGGATGCTCGGTGTACTGATTTTGGTTTTTATTTATCCCTACTTGGTGTTTTTTCTCTTGCTCTTTGGGCTAATCACAATCGCCCTAAGTCATACAGCGATTATTTAAAAAATATAGAGCTATGATTGAGAGAGATAAGAATTATAGAGTTTTGGTTAACAAAGCCGAGTCTGCTTATAAAGAAGGAGAGTATCTACAAGCTTTTTTGATACAATCGTGTTTGGTCGAAGCGGTCGTGAAGGAGTATGCCGAGGAAAAACTAAAACCCCATTTTTATTCTTCCATCGAGTTGAGTAAAAAATATAAGAGATTTGAACTGGCGCGATTAATTGATGATTTATATATAGCTGGGAAAATTCCCAAGCAGCTTTACGAAAGCTTGTCTCAATATCGCAAAAAACGGAACCAGGTTGTGCACAGCATTCTAAGGTATGGAATAGATACAAAAGCGCTTAAAAAAGAATTGAGATCTGTTTATAAATCAGGCAGTGGAATGAAAGGATTTATTATTGAAGATATGATGATGTCCCGAAAGGGGAAGACGTTGGCCGAGCTTGCCTCTGAGCAAGAAGCTTATCTAAGGGAACATTTTTCACAAGTAAAAGTAGCCATGAACAAAGAGTTTGCTCCCAAATTAAGATCTGCTATGAGAAGCTTTTCTAAAATTAGTAAAAAATAATCCAAGAACTAAATTATTCTTTAAATTTAATTTTTCGGAGTTGTTCACAACCTGTTAATAAGCTCCAACTCTATATGACATGAAATGGCGTAACCACGCCATTTTTTAATGTTTCAAGCTTTATGCTCCATGTTTCATGGTCGGGTGTTGACGCATGCGAAGAAATACCCCAAAATTAACCATAAGTGGGGAAATGTGGATAACTATGGGGATAAGTACCCAAAGTGGTGGATAAGTCATGAGTCATAAAACATGAAGCATGAAACTTATAGCGCTACGAGGTAGATAATTCCAAACCTAGTTTCCGCGTAGGCCCGATCCGAGTCTCGAGCATTCAGCTACTCGACCAGTTGAATGCTCGGGCACTCGGCATAGCAAGTCATTAGCCATCAGTCTTTAGTAGCTAGTTTTAAAATCCTAAATTCTAATTCCTAACTCCTATCTACTAACTACCACCATCATGAACTTCATCGGCGAATTCAAACATAATCTGGACCAGAAAGGACGCATGGCGATTCCGTCCAAATTCCGGCAGAAGCTTTCGGGCGGCGCGATTATCACAAGGGGCTTGGATCGCTGCCTTTTTGTTTTTACAACTACCGAGTGGGAAACACTCGCCCAGAAATTAATTTCTTTGCCGTTGACGCAGGCGAACTCGAGGGCATTCGTGAGGTTAATGCTTTCGGGTGCGGCTGATGTCGATATCGATAAGCAAGGCCGGATATTGGTTCCCGATTATTTGCGCGACTACGCCGGCTTGAATAAAGAGGTGACCGTGACGGGTGTCTACAACAGATTTGAAATCTGGGACGCGGGCAGCTGGAAGCAATACAGGGCAAAGACGGAATCACAATCAGATGAAATTGCCGAGAAGCTCGGAGAGTTGGGAATTTAGTTAAAGATGTAAGACTCAAGAATAAGATTTAAGAAAACGAAAAATTAATTAAAAAATCTTACGGCTTAAATCATAAATCTTAAATCTAAACAATGCACATTCCCGTTCTTTTAAAAGAAACAATTGAATTGCTCGACCCGAAGCCCGGAGAATTCTTTATAGACGGAACATTCGGCGCCGGAGGACACTCAACCAAAATTTTAGAAAAGATTCAGCCTGGCGGAAAACTCTTGGGAGTGGACTTGGATGAGGATAATCTGAAAAAAGCCGAGCTGAAAATTTTGACAAATTTCAAATCCCAAATACCAAATATCAAAGATGTTTTGACTTTGGTTCACGGGAATTACGCCGATTTGCCGGAAATTATGAAAGCGAAGAAATTGCCGAAAGCCGATGCCTTACTTCTTGATTTGGGATTTTCTTCGGAGCAGATGGATTCGCCAGTTGGCGGACCGGGCAGGGCCCCGAACCAGAGCCGAGAGCTCGGTACGGGGCGAGGATTCAGTTTTTTAAGAAATGAGAAATTAGATATGCGTTATGACGTGAGTGAGGGAGAAACGGCGGCGGAAATCATAAATAGCTACCCGGAAAAAGATTTGGCGGACATATTCTGGAAATACGGCGAAGAAAGATTTTCAAGAATTGCGGCGAGGCGGATAGTGGAGGCGAGAAGATTGAAAAAGATTCTGACCTCAAAAGATTTGGCGGATGTCGTGGAGCAGGCGATACCGAGAAGAAGGGGAAAAATTTGGAGTAAAATCCATCCTGCTACGAGAATTTTCCAGGCATTGCGGATATATGTAAATAGAGAGCTGGAGAATTTGGAGAAGGTTTTGAATAGTTTAGACCAAATAGTTAAAGGTCGAACCAAAGGCCCTGCCCGCAATGCTTCGTATAGCGATGCAGGCGGGCGCGTAGCCATCATATCCTTCCATTCGCTGGAGGACCGGATGGTGAAAATACGCTTCCGGGAGCTCCAGAAGGAGCAAAAAGCCGAAATTTTGACAAAAAAGCCAGTAATTCCGACTGATGAGGAGGTCCTGAATAATCCGCGTAGCAGGTCGGCGAAAATGAGGGCAATAAAGCTAATTTAAATAAAAATGACCATCTTCCAACCGCACAAAAGCAAAATAAATGTAATGGCGATATCAACATCGCTTATTCTCTTGGCCGTATTGGGAATGGCGCTGGTTTTGATGTTTTATTACAATCAGCTCGTCAATTTGCGCCACGATATTTCAAAGGCCCATGATGCCATCCAGGAGGCGACAGTCGCGAATATTGATTTGAAAAATAAACTTTATGCCGCGACCGATCCGAAGAACTTGGAGAAAATGGCAGTTTCCGGGTCATTTATTCTGGAAAAAGACCCGAAGTATTTTAACAGCAAACCGTTGGCAGTGTCGAATTAAAAGATTTCCACACGAAGTTTCCGCCGGAATCTGTTAGAATTAAATAACTCTTCTGAAATTTTAAGTCCGGAGACGAAAAAATTTCAGCTAAGGTTATTTACCCGCCTAAGTTTTTATGTATGCATGGCATCTACGTATTGAGAAGCAAAAAGGATGGTGGATTGTATGTTGGATATTCTGCTAAAATTAGAGAGAGGTTTGTTGAGCACCAGAAAGGCAATGTTGCATCCACCAAAGATAGGCGTCCATGGGAGGTGATTTATTGCGAGCTTTACAAAAATAGTAGGGATGCCATGCAAAGGGAAAGATTCCTAAAGACCGGGTGGGGTAGAAATTATATCAAAAAGATTTTGAGCAATACGTTGAAGTGAATTTACATAAAAATTTAGGCGGGTGCTTAACTTTTTAGATAAATTTATATCACTATGCTCATAAATTTATAAAAAGTTGGCATGAAGTGGCGAATCACATTTTTAATTTTTGGCTTCGGCGTTTTTTATTTTTGCCTTTCTTTCTATCTATACAATATCCAGATAAATAAGAACGGAGAATATATCAGGATCGCCCAGATGCAGACTGCGGCCGGAGGCGTGCTCGACGCGCCGCGCGGAAGTATTTTTTTTACCGATAAAAATAATAATCAAATTCCGGTGGCGATGAATAAAAGTTTTTCCGTGATTTACGCCGTGCCGGACGAAATTCAAAAAAGTTTGGCGAGCTCCACGGATAGTGTTGGCGCCATCTCGGAGAAACTTTCTGTAATAATCGGCAAGACCTCGGCGGATATAGAGAAACAACTTTTAAAGAAAAACGACCAATACGAACTCTTGCTCCAAAAAGCGGATGATGAAATCGTGAGCCGGATACAAGCTTTGGGAGTAAAAGGCGTTTATGTGGTTTCAAAAACTCTGCGTTACTATCCCACTCTTGATTTGGCGGCGCATCTTCTGGGATTCGTTTCTCCGGCAAATGACAAAGAGAGCACGAAATATGGCAACGCGGAAATCGGCAGATATGGCATTGAGCTTTCTTTTAACGATACTCTTTCGGGAAAACCCGGAGAGGTGGATGGCGATAATTTAATCGAACCCAGCCAAGGCGGAGATGTCCGCCTTACGATAGACAGGAACATCCAGTCCCAAGCTGAGGATATTTTGAAAAATCTTATCAGCCAATACAATTCTCCCGGTGGCACGGTGATTGTGGAAGAACCATCAACCGGAAAAATCCTCGCCATGGGAAATTATCCCGATTTCGACCCGAATAGTTATTCCAAATACGAAATCAAAAACTTTTTGAATCCGGCGACACAGGCGGTTTACGAGCCCGGTTCGGTTTTCAAAATTCTGACTATGGCAGCGGGCATTGATTCCGGGAAAATTACGCCTTCCACAACCTATTACGATGTCGGTTCTTTTACCGCGAACAATATGACGATTTCCAATTGGGACTTTAAAACCCATGGGCCTTACGGCAGGGTGACAATGACGAACGTCATTGAGCATTCAATAAACACCGGCGCGGTATTCGCGGAAAGAAAAACCGGCAATGATATTTTCAGGAATTATGTCGCTAAATTCGGACTGGGCGATTTGACGGGAATTGAACTGCCCGGAGAAGTCCGGGGTAATCAGAACAACCTGAAGAAAGGCAAGGATATTGATTTTGCCACCGCTTCTTACGGCCAGGGAGTTTCGGTGACTCCCATTGCTCTTATTTCAGCGGTTTCGGCAATCGCGAATAACGGAGTTCTGATGAAGCCCTGCATATCTTATGGCGCGAAGCCCGTGGTTGTCCGAAGGGTGATTTCGGAAGATACTTCAAGAGCGGTCAGAAAAATGATGGTTTTGGCTGTGGAGAAAAATGTTTTGGCGGATATTCCGAATTATTCCGTGGCCGGCAAGACCGGAACGGCCTTTGTGCCGAATTTCGGCGGAAAGGGCTATACCGAAAAAGTGATAAACACTTATGTGGGATTCGCTCCCGCCTTCGACCCCAAGTTCGTTATCCTGATAAAATTGAATGAGCCCGAGGGAAATCCTTTGGCGGGGCAGACTGTCGTGCCGGCATTCAAGGACTTGGCGCAATATCTTTTGAATTATTACAATATTCCTCCCGACCAGCTGGTCCAAAACAGCGGACAATAATATGAAAAAAATACTTAAATATCTTTCCCAACTTATGATTTGGCGGTATGGGCCGAGGATCGTGGCTGTGACCGGCAGCGCGGGAAAAACTTCCGCAGTTGAGGCGATTTACGCGGTTCTTACCCATTGCTCGGGAGATAAAAAATGCCCGAAGGTGAGGATTTCAAAAGGAATAGTCCATCACAGCGCTTTCGCGGCGCCGCTTGCCATATTGGGAGAATGGAGCGATGAAGAATCCCTCTTCGCGCTCACCCGAAAATTAACTTTAAAGAAAAAAATCAAGAAAGTTATTTTCGGTTTCAAAATAATATTCATAAGTTTGTGGAAGATTTTCATTATTAAAGACTCCGATTATCCGGGAATTTTGGTTTTGGAGTACGGCGCCCGGCATCCCAAAGATATGAAATATCTTTTGGGAATCGCGCGTCCGGAGGTCGGGATTATCACAGCCATCGGCAAAATTCCCGCGCATGTTGAATTTTGGTCAAGCCCGGATTCTTTGGTTAAAGAAAAATCAAAATTAATAGAACAATTATCTTCAAGCGGTTTCGCGATTCTGAATTCCGACGATGACGCGGTCATAAGGTTAAAAGAAAGAACCAGGGCGAAAATAGTCACCTTCGGTTTCAATGAAGGCGCGGATTTGCGGATAATAAGCTTTGACAACCGCACGGATGACGGAAGGCCGTTCGGAATATCTTTTAAAATGAATTACGGCGGGAGCGTGGTGCCGGTAATTATAGATAATATTTTCGGGAAGGCCGAAGCTTATACCGCGGCAGTTGCGGCGTCGGTTGGGCTTGTGTTTGATTTGAATTTGGTTGAGATATCCGAAGCGCTCTCCAAAAATTACAAATCGGGACCGGACGCAATGAAGCTCCAGCCCGGAATAAAAAACACAATGATTTTAAACAGCAGCTCCAACGCGTCGCCCGCGTCCGTTGAGGAAGCTCTTTATATTCTTCGTGATTTGCCCGGAGCGAGAAAAATCGCGGTTTTGGGAGATATGCTGGAATTGGG
>JAPLZW010000052.1 GCA_026394835.1 Candidatus Wolfebacteria bacterium | reverse complement strand
GCATTATTCCTGTAATTTTGAGTCTTGCGGACTCAAAATTGAGGGAAACTTTGGTAAAAGTGGAGCGGGGTGCTCAATGTTGTGATAAAATTTATCGCGCTTTGGGCTTATAAATTTTAACAACATTGGCATGTCTAAATACTACAATCCTAATCGCGCCAGAAACCTTTGGAGCCCCAATTCAAAAGAGCTTTACAGGCTAAGCCGTTCAAAGATAGATTTATTCCTGAATTGTCCGAAGTGTTTTTATTTGGACAGAAGGCTTGGCGTTTCCCAGCCTCCCGGCTTTCCTTTTTCTCTTAATTCGGCGGTTGATAAACTTCTTAAAAAGGAATTCGATATCCATCGCTCGAAAGGCGAAGCGCATCCTTTGATGAAAAGTTATGGCATAGATGCGGTTCCGTTAAAGCACGATCGGCTTGATGTTTGGCGTGATGCGCTTGGCGGCGGCATAACATATTCGGTTCCGGAAACCAATTTTCTTGTAACCGGCGGCGTTGACGATGTCTGGGTGAGCCCGGATGGCGAGTATATTATTGTGGATTATAAAGCGACATCCAAAGACGAAGAGGTTTCGCTTGATGCCGAATGGCAAATCGGATACAAACGCCAGATGGAAATTTATCAGTGGCTTTTTCGGATGAATAGTTACAAGGTTTCAAAAACCGGATATTTTGTATATTGCAACGGCATCACCGACAGAGAAGCTTTTGACGCCAAGCTTGAATTCAGCATCAAGCTCATCCCGTACGAAGGCAATGATTTGTGGGTTCATGGCGCGATTATGGATGCTTATGCCTGCCTTGCGTCCGATTCAATACCCGAGTCCGGGCCCGATTGCGATTTCTGCAAATACCGCCTGGCCGCGAAGAGCGCTGAAAAATAATTTTTTGTGATACAATTAACAATCGTTAAACATATTAACTAATATGGATTTAATATTTCTAGCCGGGCGTTTAATTTATGGAGGATTTTTTCTCTGGAGCGGTGTTAATCATATTCTGGAAAGCGGCGCTATGACAAGTTATACCGCTTCAAAAGGCGTGCCGTTTCCGAGATTATCCGTTTATTTAAGCGGTTTTATGATTCTTTTTGGCGGACTTGGCGTTATTGTCGGCGGGATATTTCTTTTTTGGTCGCTTATTCTAATCGCCGTTTTCATGCTGGTAGTTTCTTTCGCTATCCATGATTTTTGGACAATAAAAGATTCCGCGGCAAGAAAAGCCGAATTTATAAATTTCGCGAAAAATATGGGAATTTTCGGCGCGACTTTGATGCTCATAGTCATGGTTTACGGCACTCAGATTTCCCAAGCTTGGCCGTTCATCGTATAAACAATTTTATGAAAAACAATTCCGAAGAAATAAAAAAGAAAGCGATAGCGTTGCACCGCCATTATTGCGGAAAATTGGAAGTCTCTTCCGCCGCGCCGATTAAAGACATGGAGGCTTTGTCTTTATTTTATACGCCCGGGGTAGCAGCCGTGAGTTCCTTGGTCGCAAAAGATAAGAAACTCGCGAAGGAATTAACATGGAAGGGCAGGAGTGTCGCGGTTGTGTCGGATGGCTCCGCAGTCTTGGGGCTCGGTAATATCGGACCTCTTGGCGCTTTGCCGGTTATGGAAGGCAAATGCGTTATTTTTAAAGAATTCAGCGGAGTGGATGCGGTTCCTTTGGTCTTGGATACGCAGGATGCGGAAAAGATAATCGAAATCGTGAAGGCTATCGCTCCGGGATTCGGCGGAATAAATCTGGAAGACATCTCCGCGCCGCGCTGTTTTGAAATCGAAGAACGCCTGAAAAAAGAACTGGATATTCCCGTAATGCATGATGACCAGCATGGCACTGCGATTGTGGTCTTGGCGGCTTTAACAAACGCCTTGAAAGTTGTGAAGAAAAAAATAGAGAAAATAAAAATAGTGATAAGCGGCGCCGGTCCCGCCGGAGTGGCAGTCGCGAAATTATTGCTCAAGGCCGGCGCAAAAAATATCTTGGTTTTGGATAGCAAAGGAATAATTTCTTCAAAAAGAAAGGATTTAATTCCATACAAGAAAAAATTGGCGGCAATCACCAGGGTTAATATATCGGGTGGTTTGGAAGAAGCTATAAAAGGCGCGGATGTTTTTATCGGTTTATCACGAGGAAATTTATTAAGCGTTGAGGATGTGAAAAAAATGGCTCCTTTGTCCATAATCTTCGCTATGGCGAATCCGGTTCCGGAAATTATGCCGGATACGGCAATGCGAGCGGGAGCCAAGATTGTCGCGACCGGCAGAAGCGATTTTCCGAACCAGATAAACAATTCGCTTATTTTCCCGGGAGTATTCCGCGGGGCCTTGGATAATAAGGTGAGAAAAATTACGGACGATATGAAGCTTAAAGCCGCCCATAACTTGGCGGGTTTGGTGAAAAAACCGAGAAAGGATAAGATTCTGCCGACAATGTTTGAGAAAGGCGTAGTGAAGGCCGTGGCGAGAGCCATAAAATAATTCGTTGATTCTTTCGTTTTTCTGGGCTTTAATAATGGGATGGAACCATTAGTTGTTCTTCATGGCTGGGGTAGCAGCGCCAAGTCTTTTGAGAGGTTAAGCCAGTATCTTAAAGAAAGGGGAATTGAAGCCTTTGTTTTCGGGTTGCCCGGATTCGGTGAGGCAACCCCACCAAAGGAACCCTGGGCTATTGACGATTATGCCGATTATGTTTTGAAAAAATTGGAATCGGAAAATATTGGAAAGTTCTACTTAATGGGACATTCATTCGGCGGCCGGATAAGCATTAAAATCGCCGCCAACCATCCCGGTAAATTAAAAGGCCTGATTCTTTGCGATGCCGCAGGAATCACGCCCCGCCCGAAATTAAAAATTTCAATATTCGCTTTCGCTTCAAAAATCGGGAATGCTGTTTTTTCTTTTTCCTTTCTAAAGCCCTTGTGGCAACTTGCTAAAAAGTTCGTTTATTATATGAGCCGCCAACGGGACTATTATTATTTACAAAACGAGATAATGCGCGAGACTTTTAAAAAAGTTATCAATGAAGATCTGGTTTCATATTTGAATAAAATCAAAACTCCAACTTTGGTGGTTTGGGGGAAAAAAGACAAATTGACTCCGGTTTCCGACGCCTACACGATGAATATGAATATCGTCGGCAGTGAGCTCGTAGTGCTTAAAAATGTTGGCCACAGCCCGCATCTTGAAGTGCCAAGAGAATTGGCGGGAATAATTTATGGCTTCATGAATCAATAAAATGGAATTTTTGTTTGGGATTATCATCTTAGGTATTGCGGCGCTTTGCGTGAAAGCGATTCTTTTTTGGGTTTATCTCTGGCAAATAAAAGAATATCGTTTGGACAGATTTTTAGCGGAATATGGAGATTCCAAAAAGCTTCTGAAATTTTGGATTTTTGGCGGAGGCCGGAGTTTTAAACAGCCGAAGTGGACCGCAAAGGCGATTCTGATTTTCGCTGTTGTCTTCGCAGTAGCCGTGGTTCTGGCTTTGCCGGTCCCTTATGATTTAACCCTTCCGTTCTATCTCGTTATCTATCTGTTTTCTCCAACATTGGTTTTTTTGGCAGTTTTTCTCTTTAAAATCCCCACTGTTTTTACGAAAAAGATTATTTATTTCCGCGCAGCCCGGAAAATCGCCAAGATGAAAAATCTGACGGTTGTGGGCATCACCGGCAGTTTTGGCAAATCTTCAACCAAAGAATTTCTGGCGCAGATTTTATCCCGTAAATTCAGAGTGGCGAAAACGCCGGCTAACCAGAATACCGAAATCGGTATTGCTAAATTTGTTCTGGCAGGATTGCCGGAAACCGCGGAAATTTTTGTGGTGGAAATGGGCGCTTATAAAATGGGTGAAATAAAAAGGATTTGCGGAATCGTAAAGCCCCAGATCGGAATTTTGACCGGAATTGACGAGCAACACATGGCTTTGTTCGGTTCAATTGAAAATACCCAAAAAGCGAAATTTGAGCTGATTGAGAATTTGCCCAAAGATGGCTTCGCGGTTTTTAATGGAGAGAATAAGTATACTAGAGAACTTGGAGAAAAATGGAGAGAGAGAAATCATAATGCCAATATGCGAATGTATGCGAATACCGCGAATGTTGCTAATGTTGAAAATTTGCCGCCGCATTACCTATTGAATTTAGCAGGAGTGATTGAGGTGGCGAAGTATTTGGGAATGAGTGATGTGGAGATTGAAGAAGCGATTAAGAGAATAGATTTTTCGGATAAAGGCATGAAAACTTTTATCGGTAAAAATAATGTTTTGGTAATTGATGACACTTATAGCGCTAATCCCGATGGCGTCATGGCAGCCTTGGATTTTTTGGCGAGGCAGCCGCGGAAATATAAAATTATCATAATGCCTTGTCTGATTGAGCTCGGCCTGGCTTCCAAAGAAATCCACAGAAAAATCGGCAAAAAAATAAAAGAGGTTTGCGATCTGGCGATTATTACTACCCGAGATTATTTCACTGAAATAAAAAATGAGGCGGGAAGCAAAGCTATTCTTGAAAATAATTCGGGGAAGGTGAAAGAATTATTAAAAGACAAGCTGAATTCCGATACGGTAATTCTTCTGGAGGGCAGGTTGTCGCAAGGTATAATCAGTATTAATCCGCTTTAATCCCTGCCTGCCGGCAGGCAGGCGCATAAATCAGCGTCTATGAAACTATTCAAAAAACCTCTTTTCGTTTATATCTCGCCAAATGCCCAATGGGATGATGTTTGGCTGGCTTTTAAGCTGTTATTTCAGCCATGGAAATGGGTTTACGGCAATAATCCGGAAAAATTCAGCGAGGAATTCAAGAAATACCTTGGCGTAAAGCACGCTTTTGCTTTTGATTCGGGACGCACCTCTCTATATGCAATCTTGCAATCTTGCAATTTAAAAGAAGGCGATGATGTTTTGGTCCAGGCTTTTAACTGCACCGCGGCCGTGAATCCGATTTTATGGGTGGGCGCGAACCCGGTTTACGTGGATATTGAATCAGATGGCTATAATATGTCTCCGGAAGATTTGGAAAAAAAGATTACCCAAAGAAGTAAGGTTTTGATTATCCAGCATACATTCGGATTTCCCGCGAAACTTGACGAACTTTTGGCAATCGCAAAAAAGCATAACCTGAAAGTGATTGAAGATGTGGCGCATTCTTTGGGCGCGGAATTCAATGGCAAAAAATTAGGCTTGCCCGCCGTAGCTTCAGCGAAGGTGGGCACTTTTGGAGATGCGGCATTTTTCAGCTTCGGCAGGTTCAAGATAATTTCCGCTGTTTTTGCCGGAGCCGCGGTGACGAATAATAAAGAAATCGCCGCCAATTTGAAGAAATTCTACGATTCATCGGCATACCCGGCGCGCTATTGGATTTTCCAACAGCTGTTCCATCCCGTTCTTCTCGCCAACACCGCGTTAATCTTTCAAAAATTTATGAAAAAATTCTCGCTTCCACTTGTGGAAACGCGCTGAACTTCGCGGAAGCTGTCCCGGGAACAAAATCTGTTTATTTATATTTTCCCGTACGATTCAAAAATATCCATATGGCTTATGATTTGATCGGTTTGGGCAGGAGGGAAGAGGGAATTTATTTGGAAAATTGGCCGGCGAGAAAAGTAATCGGGCCCGCAGGCACTGATTTGGAAAAACTGCGTTATAAAATACGTTCTTGTCCCCAAGCCGAAGACGCGGTTTTAAAAACCGTTTGTTTGCCGACCGGGCCGAATATCAAGGAAAAAGACGCGGAAAGAGTGGCTAATTTCGTCCGCAAATTTTGCGAGTCACGAGCTTCTGATGATGAGCTTAACGAAGAAGTGGCTATCAGAGAGATTGATGATAAGAAAGAATGGGAGAAATTCTTGGAAGAAGTTGCGCCAAAAACATTTCTACAGTCATGGAATTGGGGAGAATTTGATAGATCGATGGGAAAGAGAATATGGAGGCTGGGAATATATAATGAAGAATTAGGATGTAAGAATAAAGAATTAAGATTAGTCGGTGTAACATTAGTTGAAAAGATTTCCGCGCGCAGGGGGAAATTCCTTTATATTCCGCATGGACCAGTGTTTAAATCACAAATCACAAATTCCAAATCCCAATTACGGGTTTTGGTATCTTACTTAAAAAAGATGGCGGATATGGAAAAATGTGATT